>NZ_JBFUKT010000181.1:0-6561 GCF_056400705.1 Paenisporosarcina sp. P5_A11 | reverse complement strand
ACAGAAATCCTTCAATGGGTGGAGAAGACTTTGCTTATTTTTCACAAGAAGTGCCATCGGTGTTTTTCAATCTCGGAACGAATACCGGCGTGTCAACTTCATTGGGTCTTCACACTACTAAATTTAATGTTGATGAAGAAGCAATACGTTATGGGATGACGGTTTTATGCTATTTAACTCATAAATATTTACAAAGTGAAGAGGGGGAACTTACATGAAGAAACAGCTGTGTGCATTATTTTTAATTCTTTCGATGGTGGTAGCAGGTTGTTCAAATGACGATAAAGAAGGGGCTAAAGGTGAAGCCCCCGTGGAAACAAGTGAATCAAAAACATTGGTCATCGCAAATGGGACGGATATCTCTTCTTTTGATATTCATAACCACAACACGACAAGTACTGAAGCCGTTCACGTCAACATGTTCAACTACTTGGTGAAAAATGGTGGAGAAGAAGGATTCTTGCCTGACTTAGCGGAAAGCTGGGAAAACGTAGACGAAAAAACGTGGTCATTCAAATTAAAAGAAGGTGTTAAATTTCATAACGGTGAAGATTTAACTGCTGATGATGTCAAATTTACATTAGAGCGCGTTGCGAAGGATGATACTTTACTTGAATACGGTTCTTACAAACAAATTCAAGAAGTTGTTGTAAAGAGTGACTACGAATTTGATATTGTCACTGAAAATCCTGAGCCTGCTCTTTTAAACCGATTATCTCGAATCGGTTCTAGTATCTTACCAAAAGATTACATTGAAAGTGAAAGCTGGGATGTGTTTCTGGAATCTCCAGTTGGTACTGGACCGTATAAATTTAAAGAGTGGAAGAAAGATGATCGTTTAACACTTGAAGCTTATGATGAATATTTCGGTGAGCCGGCAAAATGGGAAAAAGTTGTATTCCGAAGCATTCCTGAAGATTCAACACGTGTTTCAGAACTGTTGACTGGCGGTGTTGATATTGCTGTAAATATTCCACCAACTGATTTAGAACGTATTAATTCCACTGAAGGAGTATCAATTATTGAATCCCCTACTCAACGAGTTATGATGCTTACTGCTCGTACTGCTGGGGAAGGCCCAACAGCAGATCCACTTGTTCGTGAAGCGATTGATTTAGCTATCGATAAGCAAGCAATTGTTGATTCCTTGCTTGAAGGAGCCGGTAAAGTAACACGAACACGTGTAACACCAGGTAACAAAGGTGCCAATGAAGACTTATATGGAAAAACATTATATGACCCTGAAAAAGCAAAAGAATTGTTGGCTCAAGCTGGATATGCAGATGGTCTTGAACTTTCATTAAGCTCACCGAATGGTCGTTATTTAAAAGATAAAGAAACTGCTGAGTTAATGGCAGCGATGTTACAAGAAGTCGGGATTAAAGTGAACCTGGAATTCCTTGAATGGAGCTCGTTCAATACTAAATACCAAGAAAAAGGATTTGGCGATTTATTCTTCATCGGGTATGGAAACTCCATGTTTGATGCTTCACTTGCACTCGATCGTTTGAAAAAGGAAAATGCAGCGGGGGAAACAGACTACGATAACCCAGTAACCGAAAAGTTGTTAGTAGCAGCTGAATCAAATATGAATTTGGAAGAACGTGTTGAACAATACAAACAAGCACAGGAATTGATCGCAGAAGATCGACCACAAATTTATTTATATCAATTAGAGTCCATTTATGGTGTCAACGAGAGAGTTTCATTTGAACCTCGTTTAGACGAAATGTTCTACGTGGACAACATTACATTGAAATAAAAAGAGGGGACTATTCCCCTCTTTTTTTATCCATCTACTTGGAACTTGATAAGAGGAGGCGTTAACGTATGAAATATTTCCTTCAAAACTTGTTAAAAACCATACCCGTATTGCTCCTCATTACACTGATTGTGTTCTTGTTGGTTAGAGTGACTGGGGACCCCGTATCACTGATGCTACCAGAAACAGCTACAGATGAAGAACGCGAATCATTAAGAGAAGCGCTCGGATTTAATGAACCGCTGCCAATTCAATACCTTACATATTTAGGGGATTTAGTAAGGGGAGACTTCGGAGATTCATTTCGATACAATACCGATGCCATGGCACTCGTGTTGGAACGATTACCTGCAACATTTGAATTGGCCATTGCCTCGATGATTGTAGCCATCTTCATTTCTGTGCCTCTAGGGATATTTTCCGCAGTAAAGCGAAACAGCTACCTTGACTTATTTATCACAGGTGGTGCTGTTCTCGGCAAGGCGATGCCAAGCTTTTGGCTGGGGATCATGCTCATTTTATTCCTCGCCGTCAATGTTCAAATGTTCCCTGTTTCCGGAAGAGACGGGATTATGCATCTCATCCTGCCGGCAATTACTTTGGGAACCGGTATCGCAGCTGAGATGACGCGTCTTATTCGCTCAAGCATGCTTGAGATTTTAGGTCAGGACTTTATACGAACTGCCCGCAGTAAAGGGTTAAAAGAAGGAATTGTTGTCAACAAACATGCATTTCGAAACGCATTAATCCCGGTTGTGACGATAATGGCATTGCAAACATCCACACTAATCGGTGGAACACTTATTACGGAAACGGTTTTTGCATGGCCAGGACTCGGTCAGCTTTTAGTACAAGCTGTGAATTTACGTGATATGTCAGTTGTCCAAGCAGCTACATTCCTCATTGCTATTTTTGTTATTGTGAGTAACCTGGTTGCAGATTTAATGTATCGATTATTAGATCCGCGAATCAAATACGATTAAGGAGGCAATGAAATGACTTCCATTACAGAACAGACAGTTGTTGTTGCGAATGCCAGTTACGGTAAGCGAATTAGAAAACTGGGAATTCGATTGTTGAAAAGTAAAACCGGGTTCGTGGGTCTGTTGATTGTTCTTGCAGTCAGTATTATGGCTATTTTTGCACCATTTATCGCCATGTATGATCCAGCAAAAACAGACGTGATTCACCGCCTGTTGCCTCCTTTTTGGGTAGAAGGCGGGACCATGGATTATCCACTTGGGACTGATAACCTGGGTCGTGACGTGTTGAGTCGCATTATTTACGGTTCTCGTATCTCACTACTGGTAGGGATCAGCTCAGTCATTTTGGCGGGCATTATCGGCATGTTTTTTGGTTTGGTGGCGGGATTCTACGGAAAAGTATGGGATTTCATTATTATGAGAACGGTCGATTCTTTCCTTGCCATTCCCAACATTTTGTTCATGTTAATTATCCTTGCTGTATTAGGGCCAAGTTTAACCACTTTGATTTTAGTGCTTGGCGGTACATCATGGGTTGTATATGCGCGTATGGTAAGAAGTGAAACACTTAGCGTCAAGGAAAGAGACTTTGTGAGATCGGCGAGAGCCATTGGAGCTAAAGATTATCGAATCATTACAAAATATATATTACCGAATGTCATCTCGTCATTTATCGTAATTGCTACATTAAATGTGGCATCGACCATCATTCTGGAAGCAAGTTTAAGCTTTTTGGGGTTGGGTATCCAATCACCGGATGTTTCGTGGGGACTGATGTTAAGTGATGGACGACAATATATTGCGACCAGCTGGTGGGTAGCGACGTTCCCGGGTGTTGCGATAACGATTACGGTACTGGGCGTTATTTTCCTCGGCGACTGGCTAAGAGATATACTGGATCCGAAAATCAAAGACTAATTGTGAGGTGATATCATGGCTGAGAAATTAATGGACGTCAGGGATTTAAAAGTCCGATTCAAGACAGAAGACGGTTTTATTTCAACTGTAAATGGCGTGACCTTTAATATGAACGAAGGTGAAACGTTGGCAATTGTAGGAGAATCCGGTAGCGGCAAGAGTGTAACCTCTCTGGCTTTGATGGGAATTCTGCCGCCAAATGGTGAAGTATATGAAGGGGAAATGTCATTCCGTGGAATGAACTTGCGCACATTAAATAAAAAAGATTATCGAGCGTTACGCGGGAATGAAATCTCGATGATTTTCCAGGAGCCCATGACTGCACTCAATCCCGTTTTTACAATCGGTTATCAACTAAGGGAAACACTGATTGTTCATTTTAAAATGACAAAGGAACATGCAAATATTCGTGGAATCGAAATGCTCGAGCTTGTTGGCATTCCGGATGCAGAAAAAGCGATGGGTCGATTTCCGCATCAATTGTCAGGGGGCATGCGCCAACGTGTGATGATAGCGATGGCATTATCCTGCAATCCACGCCTATTGATTGCTGATGAACCAACAACTGCGTTGGATGTAACGATTCAGGCACAAATATTGACGCTGTTGCGCAATTTAAAAGAGAAGTCGAATACGAGTATCATGATTATCACGCATGACTTGGGTGTAGTGGCAGAGCTTGCCGATCGAGTGATTGTTATGTATGCAGGAGAAGTGGTTGAGGAAGCACCGATATATGAATTGTTCGAGAATCCCCTACATCCGTACACGAAAGGATTGATGGCATCGATTCCGAAAGTGCACGACGTGGTGGATCATTTGTATTCAATAGATGGAACAGTTCCAAATCCGGCAAACATGCCTTCGGGTTGTAAGTTCCACCCTCGTTGCCCTCTGGCCGATATTGAGTGTACCAAAATTCATCCTGAACTTGAATATGTAAATGAAGGACATGCAAAACGCTGCATTAAAGTATAGGAGGTGAAATGACATGCTGGTTATGAGTGATAAGGAAGTTGTTGAAAAGAAAGCAGTTAAAGAGAAAGTGATATTGGAAGTTCAAAACTTAAAGAAACACTTTGATATGTCGAAAGGCTTCATTAAAAAGACCAAGTCGAAGGTAAGGGCAGTGGACGGATTGAATTTTCAGGTTTATGAAGGGGAAACACTCGGGATTGTGGGTGAATCCGGGTGTGGAAAATCAACAACGGGCCAGCTGATCTTAGGTTTGCTCGATGCCACGGAAGGACATATATATTTCAGGGACAAGGACATCGCAGGAATGTCGCAAGAAGAATTAAGAAAAGCCAGACGTGACTTACAAGTAATCTTTCAGGATCCTTATTCTTCATTGAACCCAAGAATGACTGTCGAGGAAATTATTGGGGAACCCCTTTTAGTTCATGGCCTTGCTAAAGGTAAGACATTACAACAAGAAGTAGTGAATTTAATGAAACTTGTGGGATTGGGTGAACATCAACTAAAACGATTTCCCCATGAGTTCAGTGGTGGTCAACGCCAGCGAATTGGCATTGCACGGGCACTTGCATTGAAGCCGAAAGTCATCGTCTGTGACGAAGCCGTATCTGCTCTGGACGTATCGATTCAAGCCCAGATACTGAATTTGTTGAAGAAACTTCAACGAGAACTAGGTTTGACATATATTTTTATTGCCCATGGATTACCTGCTGTCCGGCACATCAGTAATCGTATTGGCGTGATGTACTTGGGACGAATGGTGGAATTGGCAGGTCGCGACGAAATTTTTGAAAGACCATTGCATCCATATACGCATGCATTGCTTGATTCAGTACCGATTCCCGATCCCCGTTTCCGGAAAGAGCATCTGTTGATTGAAGGAGAAATCCCGAATTCAAGCAATCCGCCCTCTGGCTGCCATTTCCATACACGCTGCCCATATGCAACTGACTTGTGTAAACAAATAGATCCGGCTTATGTGGAATTATTACCTAGTCATTTTGTCGCATGCCATTATCCATTGCTCGATAAAAATACGAATGTCTTGCCTAAGTAAAACGAAAGAGGGGAACACATTTGTATGAAAGTGAAAATTGGCGCCATAGGTCCGAGTGACTCATTACAACAGATGAGAGAAGTAGCAAAAAAAGATACTCGCATTGAATTGATCGATTTTGAATACTCACATCCGGAACAGCTTCACTCGATATTAACGGAGCATCGATATGATGTGACTCAATGGATATTTTCCGGTCAGAACCCTTATTATTATTCGCTGGATCATGGATTGATCACTGCTGAAGAGGCCAGTTATCCGCCTTTGCATGGCATTAGTTTGCTCGGCACATGTATGCGCGTTGTGCATGATAGAGGTGAAGTGGTCAAACGAATGAGTCTAGATACCGTGGATAAGGAAACGGTCGGGCTCGTATTGCAAGAATTTTCGTTGCATGATTTATCAATCGAGTTATACCCATATCATAACTACAAACCTTATGATGAATTGATTGATTTTCATGTGAAGCACTATGAAAAAGGAAATACTGAAGTCGCATTGACATGTTTATTGAATGTATATAATGCATTGGTCGATTTGGGTATTCCATGTTACCGTCTCGTCCCTTCCCAACTGGCGATTCAGACGGTATTTAATATATTGGTTTCTCGTGCTAATAGCCAGATTTATGAAAAATTGAAAGTCGCCATCATTGGGTTCGAATTAAAAGATTCCGAAGCTGGAAATGGGTCACTGCATAAGTATGAAGACCAAAAAAGAAATCTTCAATTGGGCTTGCATCTTGTAAAAGTTGCCGAATTGCTGAACGGAACCCTTATTGACCGACAGGATGGTCGCTTTCAAATCTACACCACGTATGGTGATATAGAATTACTCCAAACAACACAACCACTTGTTGATGT
>NZ_JBFUKT010000180.1:0-6635 GCF_056400705.1 Paenisporosarcina sp. P5_A11 | reverse complement strand
CTATATAAATCAACATCAGGCGCTACACCTAAAGACGGAAAATCAACACTATTTTCCCCTTGACCTGCAATCGTACCTGATACGTGAGTACCGTGATACGTATAATATGAACCATTAGGATCAGTCGGCTTTCCTGCATTTACCCAATCTTGATACGTCGTTTCGGTTGGATCAGCATCATTATCGACAAAATCCCATCCCTTTACAGTTGCCGGATCAATAKTCGTTGAATCTTCTCCATCTTTTTTACGATATCCTTTATATGCGTCCGTTAAATCTGGATGCTTATAATCAATACCTGTATCAATGACGCCAACTTTAATTCCTGCACCCTTAACGTCTTCTCCATGCAAATCTTCAATACCTGGAAGAGGAATATAATTCTCTTTCAACGTATTGGTAGAAGTATTTTTCGCAGACACACTGAGCTTCTCTGATAACGATGTCGTTGTGGTCGATTTTCCATTACTAGCTGTCAAATCATTCGTATTGGAACCTTCTGGTCCGACTGGATCAATTTTTACAGCGCGATCTGCAAAAATTTGGCTTACTAAGTCAGACTCTAATAGTTTTTCCACATCAGTTCCTGGGAGTGTCATCGCTACTCCGTTAAACGCATGCTGGTATTCTCTAGTAATCTTAATTTCTGGCTGTGAAGCACGAGTAGACGGAGTGATGTCACTACTTTCTTCTTTTTGTTCCACCAATCTTTGAACATAATCTTTAAACTTTTTATGAGAATCTTTAACCTTTTTAGCAGCGTCTGTCAACGAAATCTCGTTTCCAGCTATTTGCTGCTGAATGACTGCTACTTTTGCTGGAGCTTGTTTAAATTGTACAATAACGCGAACTTGCTCAGAGCTGTTGACGTTGATTTGTGGTGAAATTTTTATTTCACTCTCAGTGGAAATTTTGTTCATTGCCTCTAACTGCTCAGGAGTTAAACTATATGTACCTGATTGAGCTTTACTTGGATTGATTCCTTGAATAGTGCTTTGGCTTTGGCTCGGGCTAAAACCTAAAACATTATAAGGAACGACAGAAGTCATTAATAATGTAGCCATGGTTGTCTTTGCAAGAATATTTGAAAACCTATTTTTCTCCAATTCACTTCTCCCCCTTATTAGTAACGGAACTTTTAAATATTAGAAATATTTCTAATATTTAAACGCCAAAACAATTCTACTTGATTTGATAAGTTTTATGTATTGTGGGAAATCAGAAATTTCACTCAACTAACCTTATCATCACACATTTCTACTTTTCTGAAAATACAACATAGGTAGTAACCTTTGTTGTCATTGGTTCTATACCTGTATAAAACAAAAATACTATATTAAGAGTGACATAATAAGGGTCAGGACATTTTTTTATAAGTGATTTTTAATTAAGAGTGACTGGTAAGAAGCCTTCAATAGCTATAGAAGCTACAGGACATTATCAAACTCCTGTCGGCATTACTTGGAAGAACGAGGATATTTTGAGAGCAAGTGAAGAAATAATTACAGACAAGATATTTGGATTATGTAAAAGTCKATCAATCAGGTGGGCAARAGAAAAAGCTATTCAGTTTAAAGCTGCGGCAGTTCGTATAAGGAAAATATCCATAAACTAAACAAATCATAAAAAAATCGACAGGTGCTACTGACTGTCGATTTTTACTGTTTAAAAGTTATTTATCAAATTTGTGATTTAGTATTTTRAAGTTTTAGTATTGACTTATCGTTCTGTTCCCTGCCGTCTCTTTAAATCAACTTTGTAACAAAACTCGTCCTTATCTGGACACGACAATAGTGGTTCTCAAAGATATCTGTCACTTTGACCGTTAATTTGCATATATTTTAAGTGTTATTTTGCACATACAACTTAAAAAAACCCAGCTACCTCACATGATAAGATTAGCTGGGTTTCTTATTTATTTACATCCATTCATTTATAGAACTATTTGGATCCGCCTAGTAAAAAAGCGACTGCTCATTGTTCAGCAATCGCGCCCGATTGTAGAAGATCACTAGAGCTTCTATTAGCTGGTTTAATTGCATAACAAGGCAACATAACTCGTTTTAGAACATCCAAAACGGGTTTTCGGTCAAAATTTTGTTTATCTTTTTCAATCTTTTTAGCAAACGCAACTTTATTTTAAATCTACATCATTACAAAAACGAGGCTGACCCAAAAGGACACGTAAAGTGACCTTTTGGTGTCAGCCTCATTTACTTGCTAGCTTTTTATATAAAGCCACTGCACTTTATACAAATCTATTGTACCATTTTTTAAAATTATGCAAATTTAAGTCTTTGGTGACTAAAGTTCCATTGTCAGGCGCTGTTAAACTAAACCCGTTAGCGAAAGCTTTGGATTTGCCGCGAGGGTTAACGCACAGCGTAGGTCTTAATGATTGTCTGTTCGATCTGGCTGCCGTTTACGTCCCATGCCTTGACACGGAGCGACACGTAACCAGATTTTGGGTTTTTCACGGACACCTTGTAGTGGCCATCTTTCTTGCTCGACACTTTCGCGGTGTTCCAGGTGACGCCGTCGTCAGTGGACACTTCGACTTCAACCCCTTTTATGTCTGGGGTATCACCTGATTGAAGGGCGAATGAAAGGTCAAAGTGGTAAGTGTTTCCACCCTTTGTCTTGTTTTCCCCATCCAGTTCAAGGTCATACGTTGGCCACAGTAAGCCAAGGTTTTCCCGTCCACTTGCCGGTCGCTCAGACTTGAACGTCCATGCTGTGTTGGTCTGTGTAGACATTCTGAATCCTGTCGGGTGCGCCGTATCCATGGTGATTCGGTAAGTCGCTGGGTCAGGGCTAACTGACAGCGGGTAAAAGAATGAGAAATAATTACTCGTTGTAAGGAGCTTTCCGTCCTTGTACAACCGAGCCACTGAAGTGTCTTCAGGGTAATCAAAAGCAAAATTGCCCCAGTGCCCCGGTTGGCTGTCGCCCTGTTCAAATATGTTGAGCGTGAATTTGTCTCCTTCACGATATGCCATGGTTATCTCCCTGTCAGCCAGACCATTGGCTGCACCAAGCCATGTCTCTTCGCGCTGTTCACCCGGAAGATAGATACGGTGTATGTCATTCATACTACGTTTCATGCGATTTTCGTCATGGACAGTGTGGTTCCATTTAATATCTTTCAGCATCGGCCACTTGCTGCCGGTTGAATACCACTCTTCCCGGTCTAGTGGTGCGTCGAAATAATAATCCAAGACTTGCAAGGTCACAAACTCACGCGGGCGGATCGACGCCAGCGAATCAACGAGAACCCTGCCTTTTGAACCGCGATAGTGTGCATTCACTACTGCAGAGTTTTCTTTAGTCACCGTGTCGACTGGGTTAGTCGGGATCGCTTCCGGAATAACCATCGCCATGTTATACACATACGGGCTGTTGGCAATACCCTTTAAGTTGATACTAGTAGGTCCGTTGGCAATTCGATCGAATAGCACCGCACCTTCGTCTTGTTGAAGGGTCCAGGCCGGAATTGTAATGCCGTCTGTTTTCAAAACGCTAGTCCAGAAAATGCCTGGTCCGTCGTAGACAATAAATACACCCGCAGCACCGGTAGCAGTCACTGCTTTAATCTGGTCAGTAACCGTCGATTCCGTATCACGAGTGATGACTGCCAGTTTGCCACTTAGATTCTTGCCACTGAGGTCATCAGGTCGAGCAAAGCCAAGATCGACTGCTTCCATTGTCTTATCGCCGTCCAACTTAGGCGTAAACTCGACATGCTCGAGCGGAATCGAATCACCAGTTCCGTCATACGATGCACGGATCAAAGGAGCGAATCTGCGCTGTTTGAAGCTAAAATCGAACGTGCCGGTCGTCAAAGGCTCAGTTGGTACCACGTATGCGTGATCCCAGTACGGATTATAAAAACCAGTTATTACATCCATTCTAAACTTGTCTTGATCCAGGCGGTACCCTAATTGGTATCCGGTCCCGTCGGACTCCTTAGGAGTAGAGATTTTGACCTCTTTACCCAACTGCGCATCTATCGTGAGGATCTTGTTCTCGCTAAGCTCAACTTCAGGATCACCTGCGAGGGTATGATTCTCTACAAGGAATCCAGCTTCATCGTAGGTATCCACGGTACCCATTACCGAGTAACGCCCTTGCGGCACTTCGATGAGCTTAATCCCAGTGTCTCTATTTGGTCTGACTTTATTGTAGGATCCCGTATCAAGGTTAACCACAATGAATTCTCCACTCGTTGTGTTTCCATTGCGGTCAATCAATTGAAGCGTTAAATCCACTGATGGTACCTTCTTCGTAGCGCCAATGGTCGTGTTTACTGTTTTACCGTCACTTGAAGTAGCCGTAACGACTGCTTTGTAATCACTTACAGTGCCGAGAGAAGGATCAAACGTCACTTCGACCGTACTGCTGCTATTGGCAGGAATTGTTACTTCTGACTGACTTAGTGTAAACATACCAGCCGGAGCCGGGGCTCCTTTTTCATTTTTAGATTCCATAGTAAGCGTTAATGTCATTTCACCATCGGATGGATTGACATAATCAAATGTCTTCTCGATCGGTTCACTGATTGCCTCAGCACTTCCAAGACTGACGACTGCAGGACTGCTATAGATGTTCGCATCCAGAGCTTTCTCAATGCTTACAAGTCCGCCTCCCTGCTGATAGGCCGTATTTTTGGCATTTGGAATAGCCGTTCCAACCAACACCTGCTTGATTCGGTCAGCAGACCAGTCCGGATGCCTTTGTTTAAGAATGGCTGCAGCACCAGCAATATGTGGTGTAGCCATCGACGTACCATTAGCAGAGGTATAATTGTCGTCAACGACAGTACCCATATAGGTTCCTGTTGCACGAGCAGCTACGATTCCTACTCCTGGTGCCATAATTTCTGGTTTGACACGGTAATTGTTGATAACCGGACCACGGCTTGAAAAGGGAGCTAACACGCCGGTTTTGTCTACTGCCCCAACAGTCAATGCTTTTTCGGCTACACCGGGTGATCCTACAGTTTTCTTATCTGATCCATCATTACCTGCAGCCACAACAAATAATGTGTCAGAGGTTTCACTCAAATTGTTAAGCGCTTGACTCACCGGATCAGTACCGTCACTCGGAGTAGGATTACCAAGACTCATACTGACGATATCGGCGCCTTCCTCAACTGCCCAATCCATTGCAGCGATGACTCCTGAATCAGAACCGTAACCACTACTGTCAAGCACCTTTCCAATTAGAAGCTCAGCACCTGGAGCTACTCCTTTTAATTTACCATTGGAAGCTGCGCCAGATCCCACGATAGTCGAAGCAACATGCGTTCCGTGACCGTGATGATCGATAGAATCAGGGTCGTCTGTGAAGTTCTTCGCTTCTAAGATGGTTCCTTTAACATCAGGATGATTCGAATCAATCCCAGTGTCTAAGACAGCCACTTTCACGCCTTTGCCATCATATCCAGCCTCCCATGCTATCGGGGCCCCGATCTGCGAAACACTCTGTTCTAGCGTCACTTGTACCATTTTGTCGAGCCATATCTTCTCTATACCACCAGCAAGTACCGGCTCGGTCGCTTCGAAGTCGCTGTCGTCGTCGATTGCTTCCCAGAACGTCTCAGCCTCCGATTTGTTCACCTTAAGCGCAATACCGTTGGCACTCTCTAATACCATGTCCTTTTTAGAACCTGCTGGAGCAGTCTTTTCTAACGCTTTGCCCACTTTGGCCGGTGTGCCCGCGTAATTCGCGATCACCGGTATTTCGCCGTTAGCGTCGTCGTATCCGTACTCTATCAACTTGGTTATGTTGAACAGGTCGCGGTCAAGCTCATCCGCATCGATGTACGGCTGAGCCTTAGCCGGGATGACATAGTGATCGTCACCTATCCGAATCTGATTTATTTCCGTTGGTTCGCCATCGAGTGACGGTTCGACTGTCACTGTCTGTAACCCGTCAGCATAACTGTCAATCTTCAAAACTTCGCCCGTGATAAGGGTAACAGTGTGCGAGTCGACAACCATGTTGTTCTGTAGTTGCTTGGACGCCTGGTTGGCCAGCGTTTTGGCGGTGGTGGCATCATAAGCAAATGAATGAACAGTACTTGTTGCCAAAAGTACTGCAGATACCAATCCTGCGGTCATTACATTAACAATTTTTTTGTTTCTCCTCTTCCCCATTAAATCTCTCCTCTTCCTTACTAAATAGTAGATTAATATATTTGTAAAAATGTGATGGTTTCGTGCTAATGACTTAACTTCACATTTAATACACTGATCTGTCCCTTCAACATCAGGTTATTAAAATTTTTCAACTAATCTAGCATCAGCTGAGTCTATTCAATAGTTATTCAATATTCAGAAATATTACTCAAACTAGCTTTATCATACGACATTTCCACTTTTCTGGAAATGACACAAAAGTACTATACCAAGAGTAATAAGGGTCAGGACATTTTTTATAAGTGATTTTTAATTAAGAGTGACTGGTATGAAGCCTTCAATAGTTTTAGAAGCTACAGGACATTATCAAACTCCTGTCGTCATTACTTGGAAGAACGAGGATATTTTGAGAGCAAGTGAAGAAATAATTACAGACAAGATATTTGGATTATGTAAAAGTCTATCAATCAGGTGGGCAAGAGAAAAAGCTATTCA
>NZ_JBFUKT010000179.1:0-6640 GCF_056400705.1 Paenisporosarcina sp. P5_A11 | reverse complement strand
GTTTTGTAGCAATCAAACAAACTGTAGAGCCACTTGGAGACAATGAATATAAACTTGAGTTCCAAAACGTTGATACTCGCGATGTTTCAGGATTAACGATTCGTAAAGATAAGACATTGTGGATTTTGGCATTAGGTGGCTTACTCTTTATGATTGGAGTTGCACAAGGTTCTTACTTTAACCACCGTCGGATTTGGATTCACGAATCTACAGAAGGTCGTTTAGTAGTAGCTGCCCATACCAACAAAAACTGGTTTGGAGTTAAAAAAGAGTTAGATCAAGTTACGGAAGCGGCACAGCTGCCACCTTACATTGATCAACACGATACAGAAGGTCAAGAGCTGAAAGAGGATGGTGAGAAATCGTCATGACATTAGTATCAATTAGTAGCAATTTATTGTTTGTTGCATTTGTTTGTTACTTAATCGCAACCATGTTTTTCGGTGGAGCAGTAAAAGTATCTGGTTCTAAAACTTCCGCATCTGAAAGAAGATGGGGGCGCATCGGAATCATCGTTACGATCGTTGGTTTTATTGCGAACTTAGCGTACTTTATTACTCGCTGGATAGCGGCGGGACATGCTCCCGTAAGTAATTTATTTGAATTTACAACGGCGTTTGGCATGATGGTTGTTGGGGCCTTTATCTTAATTTATTTCATCTACAAAACACCATTACTTGGGTTGTTTGCATTGCCAATTGCCATTATCATTATCGGCTTTGCTAGTATGTTCCCTCGTGATATCAATCCATTAATTCCAGCACTTAAGAGTTATTGGTTAACTGTACATGTAACTACTGCTGCTTTAGGTGAAGCGATTTTAGCAATAAGTGCGGTTGCAGGGTTGATTTATCTCTTGAAAAATGTAGATATTACAAAAAAAACAAAGCAACGTTTTTGGTTAGAAGCAGTAATGTTTACTCTTGTTCTCGTTTTAGGATTTGTAGCTTCAACTACAACATTTAGCGTAATGGATTACGAAGCAAAGTTTAATTATGTAGACAAAGAACAAAAAGAAAAAGAAATTATTTACAATACACCACCAATTTTCGGAATGAACGAATTTGAAGCTTTGACACCAGGAACTATGACCCCTCTTGCTGAAATGCCGTCTATTGTTAATGCTAAAAAATTAACAACGGTTACGTGGTCTTTACTTTTTGGTACTGTACTGTATGTTTTATTACGATTAATTACGCGAAAATCTATTTCAGCATTATTAAAACCTTTTGCTCAAAAAGCAAATTCGCAATTGATGGATGAAATAGGCTATCGTGCAGTTTCAATCGGTTTCCCAGTATTTACACTCGGAGCACTGATATTTGCCATGATTTGGGCACATGAAGCGTGGTCGAGATTCTGGGGATGGGATCCAAAAGAAGTTTGGGCTCTCATTACGTGGTTATTCTATGCAGCGTTCTTACATCTTCGTTTATCTCGAGGATGGCATGGTGAAAAATCTGCATGGTTAGCGGTAATTGGCTTTATCATAATTATGTTCAACTTAATTGCAGTTAACTTAATTATTGCCGGTTTACATTCATACGCATAATACACAAGCCTTTTCCTTCCGAGGGAAGGGCTTTTCTTTCAATTTAAGATATGTAATTGTACAATAATTGGTAAGACGGAAGGGGTAACCATAATGTCAGAACATATATCTGTATTAGTAGTAGATGATGAAGATCGTATTCGTAGATTATTAAAAATGTATTTAGAGCGCGAAGGATATGAAGTAGATGAGGCTGAGAATGGTGAAATAGCTTTAGAAATGGCACTGGAAAAAGATTATCATTGTATCTTACTAGATGTCATGATGCCTGAAAAAGACGGCTTAGAAGTTATTACGGAGCTTCGTGAACATAAAGCAACACCTATTATGTTGTTAACAGCTAAGGGTGAAGAAGCAAATCGTGTTGAAGGATTTGAATTAGGTGCCGATGATTACATCGTAAAACCGTTTAGTCCTCGCGAAGTTGTATTAAGAGTTAAAGCGGTATTGCGACGTTCAGTAACCATTTCACCGATTTCAACTTCATCGGTATCTAAGGACTTAGTTGTATTCCCCCATTTAATAATAGACCACGACGCCCACCGTGTAACTGCGGATGGGACAGAAGTGAATTTAACACCTAAAGAATATGAACTTCTTTACTTTTTAGCAAAAGCACCAGACAAAGTGTTTGATCGCGAACAATTGTTAAAAGAAGTATGGCACTATGATTTCTTTGGTGATTTGCGGACAGTAGATACTCACGTTAAACGATTACGTGAAAAATTAAATCGTGTATCCGAAAAAGCAGCTAAAATGATTGTGACTGTGTGGGGCGTAGGATATAAATTTGAGATTGTCAATGAATAGAATATGGAACAGCGTCGTCGGGAAGCTATGGGTAACCATACTGCTTCTCGTTTCGTTTGTATTGTTTATCATTACCATCTTAATGCTTGAGTTTTTAGGGAATTATCATATTGAACAAGCAGAGGCCTCGTTACGCAAAGAAGCGAATACAATTGCGCGAATAGTGAATGAACATGACCAGGTGGAATCAGCAATGTATATTATTTCTGATATTTTAGGACCTGAGACGAATGCGCTTATTGCAAAAGAACCTCGTGAAGTTTCATTAACATTACATGAAGGCCAAAATGAAGAAAAAATAAAAGAGCGCATCATGAATGATAGAAGCCTAGTAAAAGTTTTTGAATCTTCTCAACCTATTATTAAAGAAATGATTTTACCTTCCCTTGAAAATGATAATCAAATGGAGTCTTTTATTGTCTTAGCATCTCCATTAAATATTGAAAATGATTTACATGGCGCAGTATTTATCTACCAAAGTTTAGATGTCATTCATAAAACAACAAAAGAAACGACAAATATTGTGTTTTTATCAGCATTCATTGCATTTATGTTAACAACGTTTTTCGCTTTCTTCTTATCCACTCGAATTACTTCCCCTTTACGGAAAATGCGAGAAGCTGCTTTTGAATTGTCTAAAGGAAACTTTGATACAAAATTACCTGCTCTGCAAAATGATGAGATTGGTCAATTAGCTACAGCATTTAACCAAATGGGACGACAATTAAAACATCATTTAGAAGTAATTAATCAGGAAAAAGAGCAATTATCAAGCATACTAACATCAATGACAGACGCTGTTATTACCTTTAATCGAGACCATACAATTTTACTCAGCAACCCACAGGCTGAAAAATTGTTGCAAAAATGGTTTTTCCGAATTGGGACGAGTAAAGGCCAACCTATTCCCATTGAAATGGATCATATGCTCGACCATGTTCTTCATTTGGAAGAAGAAATAAATGAAGAGTTAGAAATGGAAGGGAGTTATTACGCCATTACCTTCAGCCCATTATATAGCGGAGATTCGATTCGCGGGGCAGTTGCGGTACTTCGAGATATGACAGAACAAAACCGGTTAGACCGATTACGTTCTGATTTTATCGCAAATGTATCTCATGAACTAAGAACTCCTATTGCGATGTTACAAGGCTATAGTGAAGCCATAATTGATGATGTAGTGTCTACAGATGAAGAACGAGATGAAATGATTAAAATCATTTATGAAGAATCAAAACGTATGGGGCGTTTAGTAACCGATTTACTTGATTTAGCTCGAATGGAATCAGGTCGTATGCGTCTATACAGAGAAAGTGTAACTATTGCTCAAGTTATTGAACGAATCACACAAAAATTTGCTCAAGTAGCTAGAGAATCAAATGTTGAATTAAAATTTAGTACAACAGTGACTCCAGAACTAACTGTTGATATCGATGAAGATCGAATTGAACAAGTGTTGACTAATTTAATTGATAACGCAATTCGCCATACATCAAATGAAGGAAATGTTTCGGTTCGTGTCGAACAACACAATGCATTCGTTAAAATTAGCGTTGAAGACACAGGGTCAGGAATCCCAACTGAAGATTTACCTTTTGTATTTGAACGTTTTTATAAGGCTGATAAATCCAGAACAAGAGGTAAAGGTGGAACAGGTTTAGGTTTAGCAATTGCCAAAAATATGGTAGAAGCTCATGATGGTACGATTACAGTTAAAAGTGAAGAAACCGTTGGCACCATATTTACCTTTACGTTACCCATTAAAAATTTGTAACTTTATTGAAGACTAAAACGACTACTTTAAAGAACGGGAGGAGTTGTTAAATGAATGACTCCGTTTTTCACAGGCTTTATGACCAGTATCATCAAGATGTTTTTCAATTCTTGTTGTACATGGTGAAGAATAGACAAACAGCCGAAGATTTAATGCACGAAGTATATGTAAGAGTGTTAAAAGCTTTCAGCCGTTTCGAAGGCAAAAGTTCTGAAAAAACGTGGTTATTTTCAATTGCTAAAAATGTAGCAATTGATCATTTCCGAAAATCTTCGGTACGTAAACGACATTCATTTGACTTTTTTGATTGGGAAAAACAAGAATTAAGATCCACAGAAGCTCTTCCTGAAGAATTAGCTGAAATGAATGATGAAATGAAACAATTGTTAAACGCGTTAGAAGAATGTACAGGCGATCAAAAAATGGTTGTTATTATGCGATACTTCCAAGAATTATCAATCTCTGAGACAGCACAAGTTCTGGGATGGACGGAGGGTAAAGTCAAGACCACTCAACACCGAGCAATTAATAAACTTCGGGATCGCTTATCTGGGCATTCGGATAGGAGGAAAGTTCACGATGAGCAACAATAAATGGAGTGAACAAAAAATCGATCAGTTACTTAGCCAGGTGCCCAAACTTCAAGACACTCGTTCTAAAGACGAAGTATTGAAACGTTTACAGCAGGATCAAAGACTTTCAGAAGGTTCCAAAGTGAAACAGAAACGATGGATACCAGCAGCTGTAGCTATAGCTGCCTTGATTACATTAACATTGTTAGGTGCGACACTTATCAACAAGCCAAATAGCTTTATGCAAAGTGCATTTGACAGTAATTCAGAAAGTGCTAAATCTACTGATATGGATGCCGTAACAAATGATGAAAATAAAACTTCCATGGAAGAAGAGGCAACAATTTTTGATAGTGCGTCAGAAAAAGCAACTCCTGAAAGTGAGATGTCTGTTGCAAAAGCTCCAGCTGAATCAAATTTAACAACTGTTAATTCAAGTGATGTAGAARATCATACAGCTTTTCAAATTGGTCTAGTTTCTCAAGATGCACTTGTAATACCTGTTACTTTTTTAATACCTAACGATCAAATTCAACAGGATTTTGGGGGTCAGTCTCCAAATACATTGCAATTATATAAGCAATATGCGGATGACATTGATGAAGAAGAACTTGGCTTTATTGATTATCACCCTTTTAAGGGGACTTTTGAAATTGATCAAGATCAACTAAATCATCAGTTACCTAAAGAACACGATTATGACTTATCAAGTACTGCTCTAGAGGTATATGATGAAGCACTTCAATACACATTTGAAGGCTATACTCAAGTAAATCATCAGAATGAGGATGGTAGTCAAGCTGAATTTAATCAAGTAGGTAAAAAAATACCTACAGTTCTATCTAATGGGTTATACAAAACGGCTGTTTACCCATACACAGATCCAACAGGTCAAGTCTACTTGGTGCCGAGTCTAAATGAATCGTACGACGATGTGTCTGAAGCAATGGATGCCTTAAACACGCCTCCAAATGATTTTTTTGAAAAGGCGATACCAAGGTCAGTTACTTATACAGTTGAAGAAATTAATGGAATTGTCCACATCAGGTTTACTAAACCACTTGAGCTGAATTCATTTTCACAAGAACAATCATCTCAAATGATTGAAAGCTTTGTCTTAACTGGAGCTACTTTCGACGTCCAGGTTCAATTCGATAATGTTCTTGAAGAACAGTGGAACGATATTAATTTAACTCAACCAATTGAACAACCAATTGGACTAAATAAATTTAGTTGGCAATAAAAAGAATCATTTTGTAGGCTCAAGTAGTTTACAAATGATTCTTTTTTTCTTATAGTAGAGAATGTAAGTTAATAATGATTCATCTTCGGGGCAGGGTGAAATTCCCGATCGGCGGTAATGGAAGAACGTTTTCTTGAGCCCGCGAGCCGAAAGGCAGGATTTGGTGAAATTCCAAAGCCGACAGTATAGTCTGGATGGGAGAAGGTGAAGGTGCGGTCGTTTTTCGTTCTGTCATTTAACGAGACGCCTATTTAGGTGCGCCTTTTTACTCCCCTAAGCGATAACAGCTTAAGGGGTTTTTTGATGGGACTGGAACGAACAAACTTTTCTTCTTGTGGAGTGAATCGACAAAGGGAGAGAGTCATATGAAGAACAATAAATTGCGAATTATGATTGCAGTCGCGATGTTAAGTAGCATTTCATTTGTTTTAATGCTATTTAATTTTCCATTACCAGCATTACCAGCCTTTTTGAAAGTCGACTTTAGTGATGTACCAGCATTAATCGCTGCAATAACAATGGGTCCAATAGCTGGCATATTAGTCGCTCTTTTTAAAAATGTCTTGTACTGGATGTTCAGTGGAAGTCCAACTGGAGTACCGGTAGGAGAAATAGCGAATTTTGTTACGAGCATTCTATTTATGTTACCTGTTTATGCAATTTATCGTAAAATATCGACTACTAAAGGC
>NZ_JBFUKT010000178.1:0-6661 GCF_056400705.1 Paenisporosarcina sp. P5_A11 | reverse complement strand
ACAAAGTATATTCGGGATAGTTCAGAAGCTGGTGATGGTAATATGCGCAAGAAAGATGAATTGATTGAGGTCGTCGTTAAGTGGAATGAGAAAGAAGAAAAGATTCCATTGAAGATAAAGAATGATTAACAATCTTTTACTGTGATCCAACGAGTGGGTTATTTAATAGAACAAACCAATTAATATTTAGTGAAAACACATATCTTCTTGGTAATCTTGGTAATATAATCTCCCACCCTAATAATTTCGATTACAATACAATCTAACAACCCCTAAATTTTGGGGTTACTTAAATATTCTACATAGTTTTTTAATACTCCTGTTTTTAAGCCTTGTAACCTGCCCCGTTAGGTGAACAAGACGTTGCGTATCTTCTTTTAGTCATACTATTTTAATTATAAAATTCTTAATTTTAAAATAATGATAATATAGCAATTTCAGGTGTGCTTTGCAGTTTTTTTAATCATTATGTTATAATGATAGCAAGTATTACGTATATTAAAAAAGACCGAACGGTGCGTCAACACCATTCAGTCATGCAATAGGCAGGTTCCCTCAAAGGGCGTCAGCTAAATAATGAGAAATAACCCATCTTGTGCGTCTAACTCAAGGATGGGTTATTTTTTATGGTTAAATGACAGAATTGACACGATTAATGCTGCGAACGTTACTGCGAACATCAATGCTTCGAATACTGACATGGCGCCACCCCCTTTCCAGGAAGTGAGCCAACCACCCTTGAGTACCTATTTTATTACTACTCTATTATACCAAATCGTTTCTACCATCACTTGACCAATACGATATCAATTAATCAATTAATCAATTAATCAATTAATAGTATCAAAGGGTTTTCTAAAGCCATTTAAAATACGTTATTTTAACGCCCGATATCATGGGGGTAACATCTTTCAGTTTGGGATATCCAATTTGCCAAGGTCCATATTGCCAGCAAGAAGTCAATATTGATTATAATTGACATGTTATTCATCTCAGACCGTTAAATCATGTCACCTTTCATACCTATTCGTCTTTGAGAGTTAAGAGGCTTTCATTCGGAAATTTTTTTTGATAATGCGCAAGTGCAATTAGAGGGAAAATATATCGATAACTATGATAATGAATATAGAAACTGCCAGCCATTCCCTGTCCTTTTGGATAAGATGTTGTCCAGTCATCTTTATCTTTATTTTCTAAAATATATTTGATGCCGGATATTATTTCTGGTGTGAGTTCTTCTTCAGCAGCAATCAGCGCATCCAATGCCCAGGCTGTATGAGTTAACGTACTGGCTCTCAATGGAACGTACGTTTTCATTTTGTCACTTTTACAAGACTCTCCCCATCCCCCATCCGAATTTTGAATATCACGAAGCCATTTGACTGATTTTAGAATAGAAGGATGGTCCGATGATATTCCTGCTGCAACAAGCCCGGTTATAGCAGCCCAAGCACCATAAATATAACAAATGCCCCATCGTCCATACCACGATCCATTCGGTTCTTGATGATCGAATAACCAATTTACACCTAATTTTATAGAGTCGTGACTCTTCTTTAAGTTAGTGAATTTCCCGAAAAATTCCAATGTTCTTCCTGTTAAATCTGCACTTGATGGATCTGCGAGTAAATATTCAGCATCTTCAATTGGAATTATAGACAAAATGCTTTTATTCACGCCTTTTTCGAATGATGGCCATCCTCCATCATCATTTTGCATTGAAAATACCCAGTTGATTCCTCTGTCCCAAGATGTATGGACTTTGGTTTTTTTACTGACAGTTTTGCAGATTGACCTTAAGGATGCAGTTGTATCATCAATATCAGGGTTCATTGTATTTACATTTGAGAAACCCCATCCCCCTGGAAGACTATGTGGACTGTGTATGACCCAGTCCCCATATTTATAATGCTGTCGTGTTAATAAAAATTGGTTTGCTTTTTTTATAACGGGATCTAATTCGGAAACCCCTGCTTCTTGCATGGCATAACTAATTAAAGCTGTATTCCATACCGTTGCTGTGGTGAATTGCATATGAGTCTTCCCGTCAACTTGACATTTCATAGACTTTAATCCGTTTACCGCATGAATGATTGTGGGATGATCTTTCTTATATCCAAGGGAAAGCAACGCGAAAATTAGAAGAAATGTCGAACTGAAGTAACTGTATAAGGTGCCATCCGGTTCAATTCGTTCCAGCATATACTGTTTTGTCTTATCTACCGCAAGTTCCTGAATTTGCTTTGGCAAACCAATTAGGTCCTCAATTCTTTTTTGAATGGATAAAAGAAAAGGACTCCATTCATTTGAGAGGACCCTTGATAAATATTCTTCATCCAACCGGTTGTGGTTCAAAATATATAAATCTGAAATGTTTGGACTTTTATTTGTTTTAATTATGTATTTCTTATCAGCGAGAATCATGAGTGGAGCGATATTTGCCCTACCAAAGACAGAAAAGTCGAAAAAGTTAATCGGGAATGAGTGTGGTAGAAAAACAAATTCTGTCGGAATAGTAAAAATTTTTGCCCATGAAAATTGTCCAGTTACTGCCAGCATAATTTTTGTTAGTAAATTACTTTTGTCTATTCCCCCATTTGATAAAATAAACTGTCTTGCTATTTGCATTCGTACATCATCATGAGAACAATAGCCGGAATATAGAAGGGCGTAATAAGCTTCAATCGTGGCAGCTACATTACCGTCATCTTCTTCATCATAAAACAGCTTCCAAGCCCCACTATCTTGTTGTTTGCTTAAAATCCGATCTACTAGTTCCTTTATTAATTCTTCATCTTCAATAGTTAATGAACGCAATAAAATAATCATATAGGCATCCGTTGTAATACCTRTTTCAAAAGGATAATCCCAAGTTCCTACCTCAGATTGATCCTTCTTCAAGATGCTTATAATTCGTTTAATTTCGTCTGATAGGGTACCGTTCACAAAATTCGTCCTTCCTATAGCAGAACTTCAATACACCTAAACATATTCGGTTAGTTTCTAAAAAATGCGAGGAAGTGATTAAGTGCCACGATTCAAACGCTGAACTCGTTGTATAGAGGATACACAGTAGGTTGACATAACAATCGAACTTAAATTTCCTAAAAAAAAACGAGCTGACTTTATCCAGCTCGTTAAATATTTCATCTATTATATTAATTTTTTCTTATCCTACTTTAAATGCCTTGGTCATTCTATAACTTTTGTAATCATTCAATCTTACTATTGATACGCTCTTTCTTACTTTGACGATAAAAGAACAACTCATAAAATATTGGTATCCCCTAGGTTGACATAACCCCCGGATGAGGAAGTGCTCATCTTAATTAACCTTTAGATCAATAAGAAAAGCTGCCCCTCATTCATATCTAAAATCAAATTTGGCGTATCTAATGTATGACCGTTAATTATTACTGTGTCATTGTCTGTCCAAGTAAATAAAAAACACCAATTCGATACTCTTTTAAAACTTCCTTCTTATTTCACTATCCTACCTCGTTAGTTGAACAAGAAATTAGATGATGACTAGCCAAAAAAGAGATTATAAAAGGTACGCTCTACTTTGCTGTTGAATCTTCTATAATCCAATCCACAGCACTTATTAGGTCAGGGAAAACAGCATCTGCAAGCGGATCACTCTTACCCAAGAATACTCCCTTTGTACCTGCCTTCTTCCCTGCGATAATATCTGTATCGGTGTCTCCTACCATGTAGGATTGGAATAAATCAATATCATACTTTTTACTGAGATCTATAATTAATTTGCTGTTTGGCTTACGACAGGCGCAGCCCGATTTTGGCTTATGAGGACAATAAGCCACGTCATGAATAGTTGCCCCTTCCTTCTTTAATTCAGAAATCATATGGTCATGTATTTTATTGAGCTCAGTTTCCTTCATGAATCCCAATCCAACACCGCCTTGATTAGTTACTACAAATATAAAATCAAAGAAAGGATTCAATTTTTTAATTGCTTCTGGAACACCTGGTAAGAAGTATAGCTCATGTGGCTTATTTACAAATTTAACCCTATCCGTTAGCACTTCATTTATTACTCCGTCACGATCCAAAAATAAAGCCTTCTTCATTAACATCACACCTTTACATATATTAAACCCCGTTCAAAAAAAGAACGAGGTTATGCGTATCGTATTTGAGGAATATCTCCAAAATTTCACTATCACTTTTTTGATGAACTGCTTTTTTTAATCTTCTATTTTTTTACCTTCCATTAATTTTGCGAATTGTTTCATTTCTGGATCCTGTTTAGGAATGAAATTGAATGGATTTTTTTCTTGTGCGAATTCTCCTTTAGTATTAACAATACCAATCTTTGAGCCTGCAGATGCTGTAGGGTCATTAATTATACCTTCTATTTCTCCATCAAAATGAGGGTTGCTTCAACATGTTGATTTTCATTTTCACGTGGCACATGACCATCTCCTATTAATGTTAATATGACTATATAGAAGGTGATCTATTCAAAAAGATTATGTGTGGTAGCTTCAGGTATTGGAAAGAACTTATTATTAATCAAGCCTATCTTTCTAATTATAGTGAATTGAATTTGCCCAGTATAAGGAATGTCATGCAATCCATCAATGGAAGCCCGAAGTGTTTTAGAATATATATAATGGAAGAAAACAAAAACCCTTCAGTGTATTAATCACTAAAGGCATCCAGAGTATTCCCCAGCACAGGTTCAAGCTGCTCTATGAAATACTGCTGAGGACTTTGGGAAGTCTGGACAACATCCTCTTTACGGATCTGGAGAAGCCAACATCTATAATGCATTAACACGATAGAAACAAAAGACCTGCATGATGCAGGTTAAGCCGTTCAGTTTTGAATCACTTTTCTTGAAATATAACCCTAAATAGACACCCAATTAGCTAGTCAATTGGGTGTCTATTTTTTATTGATATATCAAGGTTTGTATTGATTTTACCTTTARAATAATCATACTATTGACAGGTCAATTATTGCTATTACAATTATGATTGTAAAGTGATTATTTAGGTATCTATTTGGTATGATAAAGAGGTGTGAAATTGCATTGACGAAAAACAACCGAATAAACTAAACAAGAAACCTGTAAACCGGGAAATGAATATTTATGATTGGAAAAGAGAAAAAAACACAGAGTATTATCTCAATGTTTTTCTAGTTGTTCTACTTTTTAATAAACCAATTTTCTTCTCCGTTTATTCAACTAAAGCACCTGTTAGTGGAATAACACCTTCAGCAAAATTCGAACTTATTTATTCCCATTTTTATCCTTCATTTTACCTCTTCCTTTTCATTGTACCTCGTTGCTTCTGACTTTAACTATACGTTGCACAATAAATCCAACTATTAAGCCGATAGCAAAAGGAAGTATTGCAATATTTGCATCAAAAATCAACCCATTTTCTAACGGTTCATTTAGAACAAATGAAAACCTAAGAAGAGATAAATTAAATATATTTCCAATCCAATATAATAGTGCCATTGTCCCAACTGATGATAATAACGGAAACAATATAATTCTCACAAAAGACCTCCTTTCAATACTTGTTATTGAACAAACCTGCCTCGGTAGTGAAACAAAAATAACAATTCCTTTTATTTATTATACCAACAATATCCATTTTTACCTCTAAAAAGATAAAATTTTCTATCAATTATAAAAGCACCTCGAAATGAGGTGCTAATTTGGGTTATATTTGGCTGTTTATTTTGATAATAAAACAGGGTTGATTTAACCGCTTATTTAGGAATAAGTGATCCAAAACTGAACGTCTTAGATGCAGGTCTTTTGTTTTTTTCTTTTAGGGGATAATAATTATCTTCTATAGTAAAAAAAGAAGGAAGAGATTTTTTCATCTCCTTCTTATATGTATTACATTACCCTTTTTCTTTTAAGCTTGAATAATCACCTTCTAAATTTACTATCAAATGCAACTATAGCGAAGTCATTAACTTCATTACTCCATAAGAAAAGCTGCCCTGTAAAGGCAGCCGGTTCTTCAACTAATGCGATCTTTAGTTTACGTCCATTTCTTCATAAACAAGAAAAGGCAGTGCCTTAAACCACTGTTTTAGCTTTTATCCGAATCAACTGGTCCAATTAGTAGATTTTTTAAGAGCAACGGGGTTTCCAAGAATTCTATTTTTAATTAGCCAACATATTGAGTGCTATCACAGAAGTGGTGACACCTAATTTTTTATCAGTTTGGCGTTTGTAAGACATACAAGTCGAATAATATCCAAGTTTTTCACCTCAACTAACCTACCCCGTAAGTCAAAAATTTCGTTTAGTTAATTCCAAGGTGGGTGTGATGAATTTAATTGAGAAACTCTCCTTGCTTCGGCGCTTTGAGTGGACTTACTTAAGAAGTCTATAAATCGGATCAAAGAATTTTTTTTCCCAGGTCTTCGTTGAATTTCCACGTTAATGACTCTCCTTTAAACCGCAATTTTTATTTTTACTTATCTAGCTTTTAGAGGAATTCGTTGTCGTTTATGTAATGGAAATATGACAATGGTTCCAGCGACTCCACTGATGGCTAAAAACGAAAGGATTGCGATAGGTAGGGGTTTCTATTTCAAACGTGTTTGACTCATGTAGGACCTCCTTGGATTTGAGCTTGCAGTTTTAGTGTAGTAGATGATTATG
>NZ_JBFUKT010000177.1:0-6673 GCF_056400705.1 Paenisporosarcina sp. P5_A11 | reverse complement strand
GATCAAGTAAAAGTGCTAACACCAGGCGGCGAAATGGACGTTAAGATTACGTCTATAAATTAATATGAATTTTAAATCCACTCCCTAATAGCTGGGAGTGGTTTTTTTTATTTTTACTTTTCTTGATATGCTCTTTTAAAGCATGGTATTATACGACACTTAACTTTCCGACCACTCACGGATAGTTTTCGACCATTCGCCTGGAGATAGACAGCAATCCTCTCCAGGAAGACATTAATTTCTATGTACATCAATTACATGGATTCAAAACCTTTTTCACACAAACTTTCATTAAAATGAAACATTTCTTTAATCTGTTCGTCTAATTTGTCATGACCATTTATGGTATCATGCTGTATATAAGGGGGAGTACGCAATGGAAAACACACAGCGTCGATATACCTCAAGAAGTAATCGACCAAATAAACCAAATCGAACGAACAAAATATTAAATGTACTTATAGGTATCGTTATTGTCCTAATTGTGATTACTAGTGGATTCATTTTCCTCGGTAATGATGATGCTGAACAAGCTAAATCACAAAAATCCGAGTTAGACGTTAGCCAGGCGCAAGATGAACCAGGAGCAACAGGTGTACCCGAGTCAGTTGAATCTTCAGAAGATGTAAGTTCTAAAGAAATTGGATCTGACGAAGATAAAACCGAAAAGAAATCTTCTAAAGAGGAAACTACTAAAAAAGATGCAACGACCGGAGGTACAGTTACTTCAAAACCTTCAGATGACCCAATCGTTGCTGAAAGAGTGGTAAATACCGCTTGGAAACCAGTTGGTACAGAACAAAGTGGTGAACATACATCTGTTTATAGTGAAGGGCATGTGGATTGGACGGAAAAAATAAACGCCATTGCATATACAACAGGCTTATCAGCGGATAAAATGATTGTATGGCGTATTCAAAATGGTGGAGATCCTCAAAAATCCATCGGTGTTGTTTCATCAGAAAATAAAGAAGATAAATATCGTGTGTATTTACAATGGGTAGACGGCGAAGGCTGGAAACCTGAAAAAATGGAAACTTTAAAAACATTAGACGGCRCCTATTGACTTTCGGCGCCGCTTTTATTATTTTTAGGGAAGTGTTTTTCCACCACAGTAAGTGGATAAAAATTATTCGAATATCAGTTTTTTAAAACATGGTCTGCACTGCTGATTGTGCAACTTATGTTTTCTAACCAGAAAAGAGGCGGACATTAATGAAAATAGCAGTTATTGGCGCGATGGAACAAGAAGTTGAAGCATTACGTTTAGCAATTGAAAATCCACAAACTTCAGTCATCGCAAATAGTGAATATACAGAGGGTACATATGCAGGTCATGAAGTGGTATTACTGAAAAGTGGTATTGGGAAAGTAAATGCTGCGATGTCTACAGCCATTTTACTGCATCACTTCAAACCAGATGCTGTGATTAACACAGGTTCAGCTGGTGGATTTGATTCTTTATTAGAAGTAGGAGCAGTTGTAATTTCTGATGAGGTTAGACATCACGACGTGGATGTAACAGCATTCGGTTACGAAATGGGACAAGTTCCTCAGCTTCCTGCAGCGTTCGTGTCAGATTCTAAACTTCGTAAACTTGCAGAAGAGGCAGTAGAAGAACTAGGCCAACATCAATTTGCATCCGGTCTAATTGCAACAGGGGATTCGTTTATGAGTGACCCAGCACGTGTTGAGAGCGTTCGAACACATTTCCCTCACATGAAGGCAGTTGAGATGGAAGCAGCCGCTGTAGCGCAAGTATGTCACCAATTCGACGTACCATTTGTAGTAATCCGTGCGTTGTCAGATATCGCAGGAAAAGAATCATCGATTAGCTTTGATGAATTCTTACCAACTGCAGCTGAACATTCAACTCAAATCGTCTTACATGTTATCAGCAAATTATAGAGTTCAAGTTAAATATTTAGACTGTTGATTGGAGGCTCTTTCGATTTCCAGTGAATCGTAAGAGTTTTTTTCATGTTTAAACAATTGGTATAACTTAACTAAAGCACGCTTTTCAATTCGAGATACATAGCTTCTTGAAATATTTAATTGCTTAGCAATTTGTTTCTGAGTCATGGGCTCGAATTGATGTAACCCATACCTGCGCTCAATAATTTCGATTTCCCGTTTTTCTAGCCGGTCCAAGTGTCGATATAGCCTTGCCATTTGTTCTTTTTGTTCAAGGGTTTGTTGTGCGGTATCATCATCGGTTTGTAGAAGATCTGTAATTTGGAGTGAATGGCCGTCTTTATCGGTACCAATCGGTTCGTAGAGTGATACATCTTTTTGTACTTTTTTCTGTGAACGTAAATGCATGAGAATCTCGTTTTCAATGCAACGTGCTGCGTAAGTAGCGAGGCGTGTTTTTTTATCAGGTGTGTAGCTAGCTACAGCTTTCATTAATCCGATTGTGCCAATAGAAATGTAATCATCGAGTTGTTCGTGTTTTGGATGGAATTTTTTGACGATGTGTGCGACCAAACGCATATTACGTTCAATTAACTCATGTTTCGCTTCTTCATCACCAGCTAAACATCGCTCTACATATATGGCTTCTTCTTCAAGTGAGAGGGGTTTTCTAAAAGCCTGACCTTTCAAATAACCAAGCACAGCAGGGATTTCTATCCACAGTTGTAGGACAGCAGACAATAAACTACTCATGATGCGTGCACCTCCATGTCGTCTTTTGTCACTATATGATAGCGGTTCTAAATGCATGAAAAAAACGACCGCAATTTGCGGTCGTTACACTTTTTTTAAGGTGAATGTACTAATCATTAATATGGCTAAAATCGGTAGGAGAAACATATAAAAAACTGGAGCAAATACAGACAATCCAAAATACGACAACGTCAGTAGGGTTCCTGCGGCGGTAATAGGTAGTCCGGTAAAGTAGCCATCTGATTCCATAATATTAAAGCGCGCTAAGCGAAATGCTCCACATGCAATATAAATGATCGTAAGAACCATTCCAGCTGTTCCAAATTCATATAAATCAACCATATAAATAAGAATTGCAGGAGCAACGCCGAATGAGATAATATCACTCATAGAGTCAAGTTGTTTACCAAGTTCGGATTCTTGACCTAATTTACGAGCAACCATCCCATCAAAACGATCGAGCAGAGCTGCAATAAATATAAACAGAACACTGTAACTATAAGATTCATTTAAAGTAGTCATGATGGAAGCACCACCAAAAGATAAATTACCAATGGTGATCATATTGGCTGTTTGGGATTTCATTTTTTTAATTGTGTGATCCAGTCGATGAAATAGAAACAATGGACGAGACTCCTTCGTGTTTACAGTATTAGTTCATTATACTTCTTTCAACTTAAAAAAGGTAGAGCATATTTAGAACAGGAGGGATTAAGTGAAACAGAGAGTGTACCAATCACTAATTGAATTAACGAATGGCAAATGGTCTTCCCTAGCGATACAACGTTTTGCTAAATCACCAGTGAGTCGCAAAATTATTCCATCATATATACGTACATACCGAATACAAATGGGTGAGGTTTCACAATCTATTGAGGCGTTTCCAACATTACATGATTTTTTTATTCGAAAAATCGATTCTCAACATCGACCAATCGTCGAGGGTGAAATGATTGCCAGTAGTCCTGTAGATGCAAAAGTAGAATCCATCGGTTCCATAACGTCAAATGGAACATTTTTAGTGAAAGAAAAATCGTATACTCTAACTGATCTCCTCGGCAATGTTGAGCATGCCTCTAAATATATTGATGGCACATATATTGTGTTTTATTTGAGTCCTGCCGATTACCATCGCATTCATAGCCCGGTTGATGGTCATGTCAAACAACAAGTTACACTCGGGGAAAAATCATATCCAGTGAACCAAGCGGGATTAACTTATGGAAAAACACCAATTAGTGGAAATTATCGTCAAGTTACACATTTAGTATGTCCAAATACAAAAACTTGCGCTGTCGTAAGTGTGGGAGCAATGCTTGTCAATTCAATTCAAATGACAAACCTATCCCGAGACTGGAAAAAGGGTGAAGAAATAGGTTATTTCACATTTGGTTCGACTGTAGTTTTACTGTTTGAAAAAAATGCGTTTCACGTGGATTCATCTATTATTGCAGGAAGTCGAGTGCGAGTGGGTGAGAAAATCGGTAGTATGTTATAATCATTACAGAAAAAAGGTTGAACGGAGTGTGTCACGGTGTATAGAAAATTTTTACCAAATGAATTTGTGAAAAGTGTATTTGACATTTCACCAGAACGATTGCTCGAAAAAGGGATTCGTGGAATCATAACAGATTTAGACAATACACTTGTCGAATGGGACAGACCAGAGGCAACACCTAAATTGGTGATCTGGTTCAAAAGTATGAAAGATGCAGGGATTCAAGTAACAATTGTATCTAACAACAATGAACTACGAGTTAAATCTTTCGCAGATCCACTCGGAATTCCATTCATATATAGAGCCCGTAAACCAATGGGTAAAGCGTTTCTTAAAGCACTGCATACAATGGATGTAAAACGTGAAGAAGTGGTCGTGATAGGCGATCAACTATTAACGGATGTTGTTGGAGGTAATCGGATAAAATTGCATACCATTTTAGTATTACCTGTCGCTAAATCAGACGGTTTTTTCACCAGATTTAATCGATTGGTTGAACGACGAATTTTTAAAGCGTTAAAAAGAAAAGGATTTGTAACTTGGGAGGAAGAAGTTTGACAACTATACCAACTTGTATCGGATGCGGTACTCAAATACAAACATTAGATCCAAAAGAACCTGGATTTGCACCACCTTCAACATTAGAAAAAGAAGAAATGATTTGCCAACGTTGTTTCCGATTGAAAAATTACAATGAATTACAACCGGTTTCATTAACAGATGATGATTTCTTACGTATTTTAAATGGTCTTGGTAATGAACAAGGACTAATCGTTAAAATCGTCGATATTTTTGATTTCAATGGTAGCTGGTTACCTGGTTTACACCGCTTTGTTGGGAATAATCCAATTCTACTTATTGCCAATAAAGTAGATTTACTCCCGAAGTCAGTTAAGAAACATCGGGTTATCAAATGGTTACAACAAGAAGCTAAAAAACTTGGCTTAAAACCAGTCGAAGTCATGTTAGTTAGTGCTCATAAAGGCACAGGTATGGTTGAAGCAATGGAAGCAATAGATCGCCTTCGAGAAGGAAAGAATGCGTACGTAGTGGGTTGTACAAACGTTGGTAAGTCAACATTTATCAACCGTATCATCAAGCAAGTGACAGGTGAAAAAGAAGTGATTACAACTTCTCACTTCCCAGGAACCACACTTGATTTAATTGAAATTCCTTTAGATGATAACCAATCATTATATGATACGCCGGGGATTATTAATCACCATCAAATGGCGCATTACTTAGATTCATCTGAACTCAAATGGATTACTCCGAAGAATGAAATCAAACCTAAAATATTCCAGTTAAATGCTGGACAAACTTTATTTTTAGGTGGTTTAGCTCGATTTGATTTTATGCAAGGTGAGCGAGCATCATTTACTGTTCATATTTCAAATGAATTAAATATCCATCGTACAAAACTCGACAATGCGGATACCTTATATGCAGAACATTTAGGTGGAATGCTAGCACCACCTTCTGCTGAATTTAAAGATAAATTCCCACCTTTAGTACGTCACGAGTTTTCAATTAAAGCTGAGAAGACGGATATTGTGTTTTCAGGTTTAGGATGGATTACTGTCAATCAACCAAATGTGGTTATAGCAGCGTATGCGCCTAAAGGTGTGGAAATTCAAATACGTCCATCTCTTATCTAGGAGGCATCTGATTTTGAAAAAATGGTACGCAGTAATTGGTGATCCAATCTCTCATTCAATGTCACCAAGTATGCATAGTCAATGGTTTTCCGAATTAACAATTGATGCTACGTACATTCCAGTGCACGTCAAAAAAGAAAAACTAGCAGATGCAGTTGAATCATTAAAATCTCTCGGTGCAAGTGGCTGGAATGTAACCATTCCGCATAAAGAAGCCATTTTGCCATTTTTAGATCATATCGATTCCTCTGCCGAAATAATGGGCGCTGTGAATACAATAGTTGTTGAAGAGAATGGCAGGTTAACGGGGTACAATACAGATGGCAATGGTTTTGTAAACTCTTTAGAAGAAGCGATGGGTTCGAATCTGCAAGAACTACCGATTCTGATTATTGGTGCTGGTGGTGCTGCAAGAGGAATTGCATTCGCTTTAAAAGAAAGAGGATATGTGAATCTTGCATGTGCAAACCGCAGTTTTTCAAATGCACAACGGTTGATCGATGATTTGAAAAGTGGTCGTGCTTTATCTCTTGAACAGGCAGAGACTGAACTTGCAGACTTTCAAATTATCATTCAAACAACACCAGCGGGCATGATAACATCTAATGTTGATATGCCGTTGTCACTAAAAAATGTAACATCTTCAGCAATTGTTGCAGATATTGTGTATAATCCAATATTGACGCCATTTTTAGCTGAAGCAAAAGATCGAGGAGCACGTTGTTTAAATGGAGTGGGCATGTTTGTGCACCAAGGAGCATTGTCATTTCATAAGTGGACAAATCGCAAACCAGATACGAAGCAAACTATAGAGCAAGTCGAACAACTATTAGGAGGTCCACATGTTAAC
>NZ_JBFUKT010000176.1:0-6695 GCF_056400705.1 Paenisporosarcina sp. P5_A11 | reverse complement strand
CAATAGCAGGAGGCAAAACACAATGACCAAAATTGCATTTATTTTTCCTGGACAAGGCTCTCAAGCTGTAGGGATGGGTAGCGAATTAGTCCATTCGAACAATGGAAATAAAGAATTTTATGATAAAGCAGATGAACAGTTAGGTTTTGCGCTATCTAAACTCATGCTAGAAGGACCGGCAGAAGAATTGACTTATACATACAATGCCCAGCCGGCTTTATTGACAACAAGTACGATGGTTTCTGAACTTCTACAAGCAGCTGGGTTAAAACCTGACTATACAATTGGACATAGTTTAGGAGAGTACTCTGCGCTTGTTGCTTCAGGTGTGATGTCATTTGAAGATGGTGTAAAGATCGTCCACGATAGAGGATTGTTCATGAACGAAGCAGTACCGGCCGGAGAAGGTGCGATGGCAGCAATATTAGGCATGCAGTCAGATGCTTTGAAAGTAGTAACGGATCAAGTAACCTCACAAGGCGATGTAGTTCAATTAGCTAACTTAAATTGTCCTGGTCAAATTGTTATTTCTGGAACTAAACAAGGTGTAGAAAAAGCTTCTTTACAAGCTAAAGAAGCGGGTGCTAAGCGTGCGATACCTCTAGTTGTAAGTGGTCCTTTCCATTCGGAATTAATGCGTCCAGCAGCTTCGAAGTTGCAACAAGCTTTAAACCAACTGGAAATGCATAATACAGATGTGCCTGTTATTTCGAACGTCACCGCAAGTCCAGTTACAACAGCTGAAGAAATGAAAGAATTGCTCGTTCAACAATTATACTCGCCTGTGCGTTTTGAAGAATCGATTCGCGCATTGATGGACTTAGGTGTCAACACATTTATTGAATGTGGACCTGGCAAAGTATTGAGTGGTTTAGTAAAGAAAATAGATCGATCTGCAGTAATTTATGCAGCTTATGATTTAGAGTCAATCGAACAAGTGATTGAAGCATCGAAGGAGTGGGCTTAATGGGGAAATTGAACGGTAAAACAGCAATCGTCACAGGGGCTTCTCGAGGAATAGGAGCCGAAATAGCTAAATACTTGGCAAAAGAAGGCGCGCGTATTGCCGTGAACTATAGCGGTAGTCAATCAAAAGCAGAAGAAGTTGTTAATGAAATTACGGCAAACGGTGGCGAAGCATTTGCCATTCAAGCAAGTGTCAGTGATGTTGAAAGTGTATCGGCTATGATTTCTGAAACGATGAATCGTTTTGGAAGTATTGATATCCTAGTTAATAACGCAGGTATCACACGTGATAATCTATTAATGCGTATGAAAGAAAACGAATGGGACGATGTTATTAACACGAATTTAAAAGGTGTGTTCTTATGTACCAAAGCTGTTACACGCCAAATGATGAAACAACGTTCTGGACGAATCATTAATATTTCTTCTGTCGTGGGCGTATCTGGTAATGCGGGTCAGGCAAACTATGTTGCAGCAAAAGCTGGAGTCATTGGCTTAACGAAGACAACAGCTAAAGAATTAGCTAGTCGCAACATTAATGTCAATGCAATTGCTCCAGGATTTATTACGACTGAAATGACAGATGAACTATCAGAAGAAGTGAAAAATCAAATGCTTACACAAATTCCTTTAGCAAAACTTGGCAGCCCTGAAGACGTTGCGAAAGCTGTTGTGTTTTTAGCTTCTGAAGATTCAAACTATATTACGGGCCAAACACTTCATGTAAATGGTGGAATGGTCATGTAATTGCCCCTATCAAGTAGGCTTGTTTTTTTGTATAATCATTGAGGGGAGGTGACTTTAGTGGCAACTGTAATAGAGCGAGTAACAAAAGTAATCGTAGATCGTTTAGGTGTTGACGAGAGCGAAGTGAAATTGGAAGCTTCTTTCCGTGATGATTTAGGTGCTGATTCTTTAGATGTAGTTGAACTTGTTATGGAATTAGAAGATGAGTTCGATATGGAGATTTCTGATGAAGATGCTGAGCAAATCAGTACAGTAGGAAGTGCAGTAACTTTTATTGAAAGCAAACAAGGATAAGCAATTATTCCATTGCGAGACGTGGAAGACATTCATAACGAATGGTCTTCTGCGTCTCTATTTCTTTTTGCACAAAAGACGACAAACGAGTAAAATAGACCGTAGTTATTAAAGGAAGGCAGATTACATGATGACGGGTAAACGAAGAGGGACGCCTCAAAAAAACGGTACATTTTCAGAAACAGTTAAGCAATCATTTGCAATATTACAGCAAGAATTAGGAGTTCAATTTTTAAATCCAGAACTTCTGTATCAATCTTTTACACATTCATCTTATGTGAATGAGCATCGACGGAAATTTTACACGGACAATGAGCGACTTGAATTTTTAGGTGACGCGGTTCTAGAGCTGTCTGTCTCTCAATATTTATTTCAAAAGTTTACTGCCATGAGTGAAGGCGAGTTGACGAAATTACGTGCAGCGATTGTATGTGAACCGTCACTCGTATTATTTGCGAATGAATTGAACTTTGGGAAATATGTGCTTTTAGGTAAGGGAGAAGAAGTTACAGGAGGACGAGGACGCCCTGCACTTCTTGCAGATGTCTTTGAGTCCTATGTTGGTGCCCTTTATTTAGATCAAGGCTTACAACCTGTTGTAACGTTTTTAGAGAAAGTAGTCTTTCCAAAAGTCGAAACCGGTGCTTTTTCGCATGTGATGGATTATAAGAGTCAGTTGCAAGAGATGGTTCAACAAACGAATAATGGTTCCTTAAGCTATGAAATCATAGAAGAAAAAGGACCAGCCCATAACCGTACGTTTGTTTCAAGTGTTCGATTAGGAAACAGCGAACTAGGTATTGGAAACGGGAAGTCTAAAAAAGAAGCTGAACAAAAAGCCGCACAAGTAGCGATCGTTCACTTACAAGAACAAGCTACAAGTAGACAGGAGGGCTAATTTTGTTCCTTAAACGACTTGAAGTCATTGGATTTAAATCGTTTGCGGATCGAGTTGGTATCGATTTTGTGCCTGGAGTAACCGCGGTTGTTGGCCCTAATGGTAGTGGGAAAAGTAATGTGACGGATGCTATTCGTTGGGTTCTCGGTGAGCAATCAGCGAAATCTCTTCGTGGAGCGAAAATGGAAGATGTAATTTTTGCGGGAAGTGATTCTAGAAAACCACTCAATTTTGCAGAAGTCACACTCATACTCGACAACTCAGATCAGCGCTTGCCTTTAGATTACAATGAAATAAGTGTCACAAGACGCGTGTTCCGTTCTGGAGATAGCGATTATTTATTAAATAAACAATCTTGTAGATTGAAAGATATTACCGATTTGTTTATGGATTCAGGATTGGGCAAAGAAGCTTTTTCAATTATTTCACAAGGTCGAGTCGACGAGATATTAAATAGTCGTCCTGAAGACCGCCGTTCTATTTTTGAAGAGGCTGCTGGCGTTCTGAAATACAAATTGCGCAAAAAGAAAGCAGAGAACAAGCTTTTTGAAACAGATGACAATCTTCACCGAGTATTGGATATACTACATGAGTTAGATGATCGAATGGAACCGCTTCAAATGCAATCGTCAGCAGCCACCGATTATCTACGTATGTCTGAAGAACTAAAAGATGTGGATCTCAAATTAATAGCGTTTGATTTAACTAACGTAAACAAACGCTTAACTGAAGTAATGCAAGAAGTCGACATTTTCAAGCAACAAGAAAAAGAACTTGAGAGCGTCATTGTGGATATGGAAGTTGAGTTGCAGTCGGTACGAGGTCAATTGGCAAAGCAAGACAGTTTAATTGATGAGTCCCAAGAATCCTTGGTCGAGGCAAGTTCAGAACTTGAACGATGGGATGGTCGTAAGCTATTAATGGCTGAAAAACGTCATAATAAGGATCAACAAATTGAAAAATTGAAATTGACAATTGTTGATCTCGAAGAAGACAAAGTCCAGTTAACGACCCAGTTGGAACTAAAACAAATGATTGCGACAAAAAGTAAAGCTGAATTGCGAACTGTTCAAAATGAAGTAAAACAATTAGATCATTTATTAAAACAAACAAGTGCTGAAATTGAAGTGGAAATAGAAGATCATAAATCGACGTATATTGAATTGTTGAATGAAGAAGCGACTGTTAAAAATGAATTGAAACATCTAGATCAACAACTACTTCAACAAGATGAATTTAAAGGTAAGAAAACGAGCGAATATAAACAAATTACTTCTGATTTAGCGAAAGTTAAAGAACAAAAGAATCAAGTCGATCAACAGCTTTCACAAATTCGTAGTTCTTTAAATGAAAAATTGACCTATTACAAAGATCTACAACAAACGTTTTCAAAAGAAAAAGATAAACTAGAATCTAAACAGTCGATGTTGTACCAAGCTTATCAGCATCAACAACAATTAAAGGCAAGAAAAGAGTCATTGGAAGCACTTGAAGCAGATTTCTCTGGTTTCTTCCAAGGTGTAAAAGAAGTATTAGTTGCGCGTGAAAAGGGTCAGCTTACTGGGATAACTGGAGCAGTAGCGGAACTCATTCAAGTGAAGGCAGCTTACGCTAAAGCACTTGAAACAGCACTTGGTGGTGCAATGCAACATATTGTCACTGATACTGATCAAGATGCCCGAAAAGCGATTGCCTTCTTAAAGACGAAACGCACTGGACGTGCAACCTTCTTACCTAAAACAGTGATGAAGTCGAGAAAAATTCATTCTGATGGATTGCATAGTATTAAGAGCCATCCATCATTCATTCAAACGGCTGATGAACTCGTTTCGTTTGAACCATCATCGAAATCCATTGTGGAAAATTTACTTGGAAATGTAATTGTAGTAAAAGATTTAGAAGGTGCATCTCAGATTGCGAAGTCAATTCAATATCGATACCGAGTAGTGACCTTGGATGGCGATATTATTAATGCAGGCGGTTCATTAACTGGTGGATTTACAAAACAGCAATCTTCTGTATTTTCTAGAAAAGCTGAATTGGATGAACTATCATTGAAATTAGCTGGAATGGACGATTCTATTCAGACAGCTGAGAATCAAGTGTCTACTTTAAAAGTGGCAATTGATAAACAAGCTTTATTACTTGAAAGTATGCGTACTGAAGGTGAAGAAAGTAGAGCGCAAGAATTAGAACTAAGTTCAAACTCACGTGAACTCGAAGCCACATTAAAACGTCTTAAGGAACGTGCTTTTGTCTCGAACTCAGAAGCAAAAGACGTGACAAGTCGTCATGAACAAGCTGTTGAGAAAAAAGAACTCGCACACAAACGCCTTTTTGAATTAAAAGAAGAATTGGGTAAAATCAACGAAACGATTAATCGTTTAACGAATCTTAAGTCCAAAAACTTAAGTGACCGAGACCAATTAACTGAACAAATGGCTGAGCTTCGTTCCAGACAGGCAGTGTTAGCTGAACAATTGAAAGCTGCTGAGCAAACTGTAGCGGAAATCCAGGAGAACATTCAAAAAGTGACGAACAAGCTTGATCATGCCACCAAAGAAATGCAGTGGTATATAACTGGTGATAGTCAAATGGGTCCAACACCTATTGAAATTGACCAGAACTTGAATGATTGGACGACAAAGAAAAAATCTCTTGTGGGACTAATTGCGAAAAGTAAAGAGCAACGTATGCAAACTCACAACCAACTCCAACAAGTGGAGCTTCAATTGAAGAAAAACCAACATTTACACAAACAACAATTAGATTTACTTCGAGCTGCAGAAGTGAAGATGAATCGTTTTGATGTAGAGCAATCTACGCTTCATATGCAGTTAGAAGAAAACTATCATGTTACAATCGATGAAATAGACCTTCCGAATATGGAAACATTTGAAGAACAAGGATCACGTAAAAAAGTCAAATTACTTAAACAGTCTATTGAAGAATTAGGACCTGTAAACATAGCTTCAATAGAAGAGTTTGAACGTGTTTCTGAACGTCATTCGTTTTTAACTGAACAGCGTCAAGATTTAATGGATGCAAAAGAAACGTTACATGAAGCAATTAAAGAAATGGACGAGGAAATGACTTTACGCTTCAGTGATACTTTCCATGCGATTCGTGCGCAATTTGGACGGGTATTCCGAGAGTTATTCGGTGGTGGTCAAGCTGATTTAGTGCTAACGGATCCAACGAATATGCTTGAAACTGGTATCGAAATCATCGCACAACCTCCTGGAAAGAAACGTCAAAACTTAAGTTTACTTTCCGGTGGAGAGCGAGCATTGACTGCAATTGCCTTGTTGTTCGCCATTTTAAACATACGTCCTGTACCGTTTTGTATTTTAGACGAAGTCGAAGCGGCGCTTGATGAATCGAATGTCGTTCGTTATAGTCAGTATTTGAAAAAGTTTAGTCACGATACACAGTTTATCGTCATTACTCATCGTAAAGGAACGATGGAAGGTGCCGATGTGTTGTATGGTATTACCATGCAAGAATCGGGAATTTCCAAATTAGTATCCGTAAAAATGCAAGAAGATAAACCGACACTTGTCGCACAAGGGAGCGAAAAAGCTTGAGTTTCTTTAAAAAGATAAAAGAAAAAATATCAGGAACGAGTGAATCGATTTCTGTTTCCGAAAAGTTTAAGGATGGATTATCAAAGACGCGTAATCAATTTACTTCGAAAGTAAATGATTTGGTTGCTAAATACCGAAAAGTAGATGAAGATTTCTTTGAAGAGTTGGAAGATTTATTGCTTCAAGCCGATGTTGGTTTTGTT
>NZ_JBFUKT010000175.1:0-6714 GCF_056400705.1 Paenisporosarcina sp. P5_A11 | reverse complement strand
GGATTGTATTGAAGAAATTATTAGGTGAAGAACGAAGACAAAAATTACTTGAACTGTTAAAGTTGGCAACCGAGCCTATTAAAGGAACCGACTTCGCGAAAAAAGCAGGCGTTAGCCGACAAGTCATAGTTGGCGACATGACCCTATTAAAAGCACGCAATGAGCCCATTTTAGCTACCAGTCAAGGATACATTTATATGAATCAATTAAATACCAGCCTTGCTTTTGAGCGTCAAATAGCGTGTGTTCACACACCTCTTGATGCGCAAGAAGAATTATATACCCTTGTTGATGCAGGTGTGGTGGTAAAAAACGTCACGGTCGAACACCCTGTATACGGTGAATTAACTGCATCCATTATGGTTTCCAATCGTCATGAAGTGGATTTATTTTTGAGTCGTGTAAAAGAAACCGGTGCTAGTTATTTATCCGAATTGACAGGCGGCATTCATTTACATTTGATCGCGGCCACTTCAAGTGAATTCTTAGAAGCAGCTATTGAAGGCATGAGATCTAAAGGATTTTTAGCGGATGACCAATAGGTAGTGCTCTACGTGCGAATTAGGAGATAATTGGTTAGTTGCGACAATAATCGAAGAAGTTGCGACATTGTGGGAAAAGTTGCGACGATAAACAAAGAAGTTGCGACGATCATTATCCAATAAATAAAAAAGGAATGATTGCAGAGTCTGCAGTCATTCCTTTTTGTATGTAAAATATGTACCTAGAGATTTTACTTCGCACCCTAAAGCACGTAATTCTTCTTTAGCACCTTGCATCATCGTTACATTTTCATCTTCTAGGACATCCACGATAAAGAAGTAATGACCAAGACCTGTTTTTAATGGACGCGATTCAATTTTACTCAAATTCAACTGACGCCATGCAAATACAGATAACACTTGATGTAGTGCACCCGATCGATCATCGACTGGTAAAGTGATCATAAGTGTCGTTTTAGGCGATTCGTCATGACCTGCTTTAGTCAGCTTTCTGTTTGCTTTTTGAAGGACAAAAAATCGCGTATGATTGAAATGAAAATCATGTATATTCGATTCCACAATGGTTAATCCATATTTCTTCGCAGCAAATTCATTACCGATTGCTGCATACGTTTTTTCAGGATGTTCAGAAACAAATTTCGCTGCAGCTGCAGTCGACGTCGTCTGTTCTAAAGGTATCCCACGGAAACGATAATACAAATATTTATGGCACTGTGCTAGCGCATGAGGATGGGAAAATACCGATTCGATATCTTGCCAGTTCGGCACTTGCTCAGGATGTACCATAAAATGTTGCTCAATCGGTGATAAAATTTCTGCTGACACATGTAATTTCACATCATGAAACAAATAATCAATAGTTAGGGGTACAGAGCCCTCTAGAGCATTCTCTAGAGGTACAACAGCATATTCGACTTCATCGTTCGCAACTGCCTCAATACACTCTGGAATGGTCGCATATGGCATCAGCCACTCCCCTTCAAACACTTCACCTGCTGCTAAATGTGTAAAGGATGCTTCTGGACCTAAATAAGCTACTCGTGATTCCCACGATTGTTTTACCATGTTAAACACTCCTTAAGATGCACCCGAACTAATAACTTCCGCTGACTCCACAAAATCTAAACGTTTCAATTGTTGAATGAAATCATCCAATTGCACATTCATCGCCGTTACATCCAGAGAAAGCGTCACATTGGCACGTCCTTGGATAGGAATGGTTTGATGAATCGTCAGCACATTACATTGTGACTCAGCAACTGTATGAAGCAACGTCGCCAAAGTTCCTTTGCGATCCTCTAGTTGCAAAAACACCGTTAATATACGTTCGCGCACAATGGAATGGAATGGGAAGACGGCATCTCGATATTTATAAAAAGCGCTACGTGATAAGTCCACTTTTTTCACCGCGTCCCAAATTGACGCGACTTCTCCACTTTGCAACAACTCCTTGGCTTCAAGGGTTTTTTGCATTGCTTCTGTCAACACATCTTCGCGTACTAAAAAATATCGTTGTTCAGATACGTCTTTCATGTTCCCATCCTCACTTTCTATTCGATGAATTCAAATTCGAATTCAAGAAGTCTCACAGTATCACCGTTTTCTGCACCACGTTCACGAAGTGCTTCATCAACGCCCATACCACGTAGTTGACGTGCGAAACGACGAATTGAATCTTCACGTGAGAAGTCGGTCATTTTGAATAAACGTTCGATCGATGAACCACTTAATACATAAGCACCATCGTCATCACGTGTAATGTCGAAACCTTCACGTTCTGATGTATGTTTGTAAAGAACTGTTTTGTCAGATTCTTCTTCAGCCATTTCATGCATTACGAAATCTTCTGTTACTTCAAGTAAATCGGCAATGGCGAATAAAAGTTCGTTTAACCCTTTACGTGAAAGTGCTGAAATCGGGAAAATCTTCACATCTTCCGGTAATTTCTTACGGAATTCTGCTAAGTTTTCTTCTGAATCCGGCATGTCCATTTTATTGGCAACCACTAATTGTGGACGCTCAGTTAAACGCAAGTTATATTGACGAAGTTCTTCGTTAATTGTCACATAATCATCATATGGGTCACGTCCTTCAATTCCAGACATATCGATAACATGCACAATTACACGTGTACGTTCAATATGGCGTAAGAATTGGTGACCTAGACCAACACCTTGGCTAGCGCCTTCAATAAGACCTGGTAAATCTGCCATTGCAAAGCTACGGCCATCAGTCGTTTCAACCATTCCTAAGTTAGGAACAATCGTTGTGAAATGATAAGCAGCAATCTTCGGTTTCGCTGCAGATACAACAGACAGTAATGTAGATTTACCAACACTTGGGAATCCAACTAGTCCAACGTCTGCTAATACTTTAAGCTCTAAAACCACTTCAATTTCAAATCCTGGTTCACCTTTTTCAGACAGTTCAGGTGCTGGATTTTGAGGTGTTACAAAACGACAGTTTCCGCGTCCTCCACGTCCACCTTTTGCAATGACCGCTCTTTGACCATGTTCGACTAAATCAGCTAAAACTGGTCCGCCTTCTTCAGCCATTACTACTGTACCAGGTGGAACTTTAACGATTAAATCTTCAGCACCACGGCCGTGCATGCCTTTACTTTGTCCGTGATCTCCACGATCCGCTTTAAAAAATCGTTTGTAACGGAAATCCATTAATGTACGTAAACCTTCTTCAACTTCAAAGATTACGCTTCCTCCGCGGCCACCATCTCCGCCTGCGGGTCCACCGTTTGGAACATACTTCTCACGACGAAACGCGACCATACCATCTCCGCCATCTCCGCCTTTAATGGATATCTTTACGTGATCTACAAACATAGACTATCCCTCCTTGCTTTCTTCTATATGAAAACGCCATTTCGTGGCCGTTTTGCATTCATGAGTCAATGTAACTAGTGGTTCGTGGTTAATTTCGTGCTGTATTGGTTCCCATTCACCGATTGATTCAAACGTAAGTTTAAATTCAGACTGAGTACACAATATATGAATGTTTAGATGTTGTTCTTTAAACGGACTTAATTGTGTATGCAAAAGTGTAATTGCTTGTTCCAGCACATCACGAATAGAGGCATCTAATAAGGTGTTACAGGTAGACTCAATTTGACTAGATATGTTCACTTGAAAACCGGCAAAACGCCAATTCATGGTTTGTAGCCATTCCGAAGTAAGAGGTAAGTTTAACTTCGCTAATTCATAGAATGCTTTAACTTCAGTGGTATAGTGATCAATAACCTCTTTCGCATCATCCAGTCGTGCTAGATCAATATTCATTTTAATAAGCTGCAACTGATTTAGAAAATCATGTCTTGCAAATCGCAATGCTTCATTTACTGAAAACGCTTTGTCGGTCATATAATCACACTCTCCATTATGCTAATCTCATTTCATTAGTATACCAAGAAATGAAGCGATTTTGTTGCAAAAGAAAAAGGACTGCAGTTATGCAGTCCTTTGGCTGTTTGAATTAAGCTTCTTGAGCTACAGGATATACACTAACTTTTTTCTTGTCGCGGCCATAACGCTCAAAGCGTACAATACCGTCAACTTTCGCAAAAAGTGTGTCATCTCCACCACGGCCTACGTTTTCACCTGGATAAATTTTAGTACCGCGTTGACGGTATAAAATTGAACCACCAGAAACGTGTTGACCATCAGCGCGTTTAGCGCCAAGGCGTTTTGATTGTGAGTCACGTCCGTTACGAGTCGAACCTACTCCTTTTTTCGAAGCGAAAAACTGAAGATCTAATCTTAACATCATTTGTTTCACCCCCTACTTTTTGAAGGTTATTTTTATATACTGTCCATAATCTTTTTCAATCGTTTGTAAAGAAACAATCATCGCTTGTACAATTAATTGTACCTGTTCATTCGTTTTTGGAACTAAGTCATCAGAAAACGAGACTTTGAGAAACCCGCCGTCTTGTCCTTGCTTCACATCAGGAATCACTTTTGTAAGTTCAACGATTGCATTAACTGCTCCAAAAGAAACAGCTGTTGCGGCTGCACAAACTAAATCTTTTCCATGTTCAGCAAAATCTGCATGTCCTTTCATTTCAAAAGAACGAATGTCATTGGATTGATTTTTATCAATCGTTACTTTAATCATCTTTTACACATCTTATAGATTGATCGAATCAATCACAAGTTTCGTGTAAGGTTGGCGATGACCTAGTTTACGATGATAGTTCTTTTTAGCTTTATATTTGAAAACAGTGATTTTTTTAGCTTTGCCGTTTTTCACGACTGTCGCTTTAACTGTTGCTCCTTCAACGAAAGGAACTCCAACTTTCACATTGTCTCCACCTACGAATAATACTTTATCAAATGTGAAAACGTCATCAGCTTCAACACCTAATTTTTCGATGTAGATTTCTTGACCTTTTTCAACTTTGATTTGCTTACCACCAGTTTCAATAATTGCGTACATTTTACTGCACCTCCTCTTAGACTCAGACTCGCCTTAAATAAGGTGATCTTTTCAGATACTTTGACCTCTTCAGAGCGGTTGTAGTAGCACGGGTGCTACAAACAATAACATTAAAACTTTACCATAATGCTAGGGTAGCGTCAACTGCTTCGTGACAATTTTATTGAAAGCTTCATCATATTTTCGGTATTGCCACGAACGAATATTTTGAAATGCAATAAATGAAAATATAAATGCGAGATGCAATTTGTTATATGTAGCTAATAATAGCAGGACTGAAAGGCAGATAGACAGGGCTAAATGTGTATTTTGATGATGTTTAGGAATAATGGCCTTCAATGCTTGTCCACCATCTAAAGGCATAATGGGAATTAAATTAAGCGCAAGAATGGTCAATTGAACTTCATTAAAAAAAGCTTGTCCCGGAAAATAAAAAAATTGCGCAGTTAAATAGAGGATTGCCGTTGCGAGTGGACCAGCAATCGCAATAAGCCATTGATGATGCGGCGGAGCAAGTTGAAGATTTTTCAGTTTAATGGCCCCACCATATGGAAGAATGGTACAACTGGACATCTTAAGGCCCGTCCATTTAGCTGCCGCAATATGGCCTAATTCATGAAAAAGTAAAGAACAAATAATAATGCTATAGTGCGCCAGCTGCGCAGTAGCAATTAAGTAGATAATAATAGGAATCATTATGGGATGCATGCGGATTTTAGTAAAGTACATCCGTCATCCATTCTGTAACCGCAGAGGGTTCAAGATTTTTACCTGCGCGTTCTATTTTCACAAACATTGATCCTGGCTGAACTTCTGCAATTAAGTCATTCTCTCCGACAGCTGTATAAGGTAAATTAGAAAAGTTTTCAACAAAACCATATGTCACAATATCTCCACCATCGTAAAGAACTGTCATCGTTTTCCCCGTATGACGTGTATGTCCAGTGAAGAGAATGATACCATCTTCTCTCGCAGTGACTTGAATCGGTGTAGTGTACGAAACTAGCACGCCTTCTTCATAAGGTTGCATAGACTCGTAAGTCGCCATCGTCGGAATCATAGAGTCTTTGGGAGTCGCTGCCACAGGAATAAGTTCAGGACGATAATCTCTTGGTAACTGTGCGATTACAAATTCGCGAACCATTTGAATATCCTTCCCTTGGGTAAATATTGTGCGAAGTTGTGAAGTTCCACCTTTTTGCTCTTGGATTTGAACAATTGCAATGATGCCAACGGTAAATATACATGCGATAATCCATTTTTGTACAGATTTCATGCCGCAGCCCCCCTTTTCGGGTAGTATATGCAGACGTGGTTTTATATATTTCTATTGATATATGGATTTTATAGTGGGGCTATACAGGATGAGAACAAGATTTAGGGGATTGGAGTAACTTCTCGTGGTATTGTTGCAACTCTTGGTCGTTTTGTCGCAACTTCTCGTGGTATCGTCTCAACTCTAGGTCTTATCGTCGCAACTTCTCGTGGTATCGTCTCAACTCTTAGTCGTTTTGTCGCAACTTTCTYYGATATTGGCGCAACTCTTGCTCGTATTATCGCAACTTCCCGTGTTATCGTCGCAACTATAGGTCGTATTGTCGCAACTTCTTCCATTATCGTCGCAACTATCCAATTTCCTCCTAATTCCCTCTCGATCTTCTTCCCACAAAAAACGCAGCCCTTCGCGAAAGCGATGGGCTGCCWAATTAAGATTTYAACACTTTGYGTGGATWGGGTATTGYCGCAACTTTCTTTGATATTG
>NZ_JBFUKT010000174.1:0-6736 GCF_056400705.1 Paenisporosarcina sp. P5_A11 | reverse complement strand
AAATCGCATTGTTTTTTAATTTTCGCTGAACCATCTTTTGCTACATGGTCCATTATGACGATGATTTTCTTGGCACCGTGGACTAAATCCATAGCACCCCCCATACCTTTAATCATTTTCCCTGGAATCATCCAGTTTGCAAGATCACCATTCTCAGATACTTCCATTCCACCTAAAATAGCAACGTCAACATGTCCACCGCGAATCATCGCAAAAGACTCGGCACTAGTGAAAAAGGCAGAACCTGGAATAGTCGTAACTGTTTCTTTACCTGCATTGATTAAATCTGGATCAACATCATTTGCTGTTGGGTAAGGTCCAATCCCAAGTAATCCATTTTCCGACTGTAATACTACTGTTTTATTAGGAGAGATATAGTTTGCCACTAATGTTGGCATACCAATTCCTAAATTCACGTAGTTACCATCTTCGATTTCTTGTTCAGCTCGAATAGCAATTCGTTCTCTAACATTTATTGTTCCCATAATGTTTGTCTCCTCCTGTCCTATGAACGAGTCGTTAAACGTTCAATCCGCTTTTCTTGTGATGCTTGCAGTAGACCTTGTACATAGATGCTCGGTGTATGAATTGTATTCGGATCCAAGTCACCTGTTTCCACAATTTCTTCTACTTCTGCAATAGTGAATTTTCCTGCAGCCGCCATCATCGGATTAAAGTTCTGCGCTGTTTTGTTATAGACAAGATTGCCAAACTTATCAGCTTTTGCTGCACGAACTAGGGAAAAGTCAGCACGTAATGCTTCTTCTAGTACATATTCTTTCCCATCAAACACTCGGATTTCTTTTCCTTCAGCAACAGTTGTCCCTACGCCTGCGGGTGTGAAGAATGCTGGAATACCTGCGCCGCCTGCACGGATTTTTTCAGCTAAAGTACCTTGTGGAGTCAACTCCACTTCGATTTCGCCCGATAATACTTGGCGTTCAAATTCTTTGTTTTCACCAACATATGAACCTATCATTTTTTTTATTTGTTTATTTTTAAGTAAAAGTCCTAAGCCCCAATCATCAATCCCACAATTATTAGAAATGACCGTTAAATCTGTCACTCCTTTTTCAACAAGTGCTAAAATCAATTTTTCGGGAATACCAACTAATCCAAAACCACCGACCATTAAAGTCGCTCCATCTTGTATTTGTTGTACAGCCTCTTCTGCAGAAGTATAAATTGGCTTCATTGCGTTTCCTCCTCACAAGAAATCGTTTGAATTTTTCGTATAAAAGCGCTTTCAATAGTTATTAAAACAGAACTACTATTTTCACGCAATAGTAGTTGTGACAACATTTTGACTGTAACAAAGAGAATGGAGTCCGAAATTTCGGATTTTTTCAACAATGACTTAAAATTAGTCTGATATATCGTCCGATTTTTCGGAATATAGTCCAAAAAATCGGAATTAGGTCATAAGTTGTGTTTTTTTATTTTTTCATAAAGTGTCGAACGACTAAGTCCTAATTGTTGTGCAACCACTCTCTTGTCTGTTTCTTCTTTTAATAAGTCTTGAATCATCGTACGTTCTAGTTCTTCAATTGCGGCTTGCAAATTCACGAATTGTTTACTTGTTTTTCTGCGTACTTGTTTAATTTGATCGGGTAATACTGTTGGTTCAATGATTTCATCTTCAGCTAAATAGACAGCAGCTTGGATAACATTTTGCAATTCTCTTACATTCCCTGGCCAATGATAGTTTTGAAGATACTCTCTAGCTCGGCTTGCAAGAACGAGTCTACGTTTACCAGCTTTAAGTATGTATTGCTGTAAAAATGTATTTGCTAATTCTGTAAAGTCTTCCATTCGCTCTCGTAACGGGGGGATACGAAGCGTAATGGCTTGTATTCGATAGTACAAATCTTCACGGAATTTGCCTTGTTCCATTAAAAGTTCAATTGGCCGATTAGTGGCTGCAATTATTCTGACTCTTACATGTTTTGGAATTTGCGAGCCAATTGGTTCAATCTCACCTTCTTGAATTGCACGAAGCAGTTTCGCTTGGATGGTAAGTGGCATAGCACCAATTTCGTCAATAAATAAAGTACCTTTATCGGCTAATTCAAAACGACCTTTTCTATGATGATTTTTGGATTCGAGATAGGTACCAAAAATCTCTGCTTCTAACAATTCAGCTGGTATAGCGGCACAATTAATTTTCACAAAAGGCAAATCTGATCGATCTGATTGTTCATGGATACTTTGTGCAAAGAGTTCTTTTCCTGTCCCACTTTCGCCTTCTATTAAGACGGACAAATCACTTGGGGCAATCATTTGTATTGTTTCTTTAATTGAACGAATCGCTTGGGAACTACCTTTTATATCTTCTAACTTGTAAAAATTTTGATTAGAGTCAGTCGAAGTCAATTGTATTTTCTCCATCGTCGTTCTTACATGAGAACTTAGCTTTTTCCAATCCGTCATATCACGAAAAACAACACTACCGAAAGCACCGACAATTTCTCCATCTACAATTAAAGGCACTCGATTAGCAAGCATATATGTCCCTTTAATGTAATGTGGAGATGCCACATCTGCTACACCAGATTTAATGACTTCGTGCATTTTCGTATTCTCAATGATTTCTTCAACTGGTTGACCAATGGCTTGATCTCTAGGCACCTCTAAAAAATGACAGTAATCCTCATTGATATATAGAATACGACCATATTTATCGACCACGACAAACCACTGAAAAGCGTTTTCAAGTATTTGTGCAAGAACGGTTTCTGGTAAATGTTGAAATACTGACTTCATTTTGCTCACCCTAACTTTGCGATACGTTCTTTTCTATTTTCCCAAACTATCTATGAATATGCAAAAAAACGGGGAGCCTATCCTTGGCTCTCCGTTTTTTTTAATGGTACATCGTATAGCAAACTTGGAATAATTGCTAATGCCATAAAGGTCGTTAATATTAAAAACATGACTGTCATACCATAAAGATCCACTAATACTCCTCCAACGAGCGGACCTAGCATTCTCCCAATAGTAGCTGTACTATTCACAATCCCTTGATAGAATCCTTCTCTTCCTTTCGGCGCTAATTGACTTGCTAATGTGGGTACAGCAGGCCATACAAACATTTCTCCAATGGTTAAAATCACCATAGCTGTTACAAACATCGAAAATGCTTGGGCGTAACCAACAATAATAAAGGAAATCATCATGATGATAATTCCTAAAACGAGTTGAGCTTTTACACGATGCTCCAGTCTTTTAACTATTGGTTGGATAATAGGTTGTGCTGCTAAAATTAGCAAACCGTTAATTGACCACAGCAAACTATATTGCTTTAAGGTGATTCCTAAATCTTGTGTAAAAGTGGCAATCGTCGATTGCCATTGAACATAAACAAGCCAACAAATTAAATAACCACTCGTGACGATTAGCAAAGCATAAAATGGTGCTTTGCTGCGAATACTCTTACCTTCATTAATAACTGAAGTATGCCGATCAGACGCGATATCAAATTCACGAAAACCAAAAAGCGCGATAAAAAAGAACAGTATATACATCCCTAAATTGGCTAGAAATATATAATTGAAACTATAGTCAGCTATGATTCCTGCAACCGCAGGTCCAATTGCAACACCTAAATTCTGAGCAAGGTAAATGGCATTAAATGCTTTCCGACCACCCTCTGGCCATGCTGTGCCGACCATCGCATACATACTTGGAAAGACTATTCCTCCACTAAACCCCATAATCGTTAAAAACCATACATAATGTGGCCAGCCATGACAAATGGTTAATCCTATTAAACCCACTATTGTAATGACATTGCCGAGCATTATTGATTTATATCCACCAATCTGATCGAATAAATAGCCCCCGAGTAAGTTCCCGACTATTCCCGCTCCTGCGTTTGCCATTAAAACCAAGCCCGCAATCGTTAAACTTTTCCCTAAATGGTCGTGCAAGTAAATCGTATTTAAAGGCCATAAAAATGAAACCCCCGTTACATTAACGAGCATTCCAATAATTAATAGCCAGACACTTTTGGGCATGATAATTCCTCCGTTACTTCGAAATCCTAAATAAGTGTAAGCTATTTTATTTCTTCAGACAAGATGTCTTAAAAAATGTAAAAATTGAACTTTGGAGTGTCGTAGGATTTCTTCGAAAATCATGATAAAATTACCCATTAGAGGAGTGGACTCAATATGAATTTTCCTTTTCCTAGTGATGGAAAACGTTATTATACTTGGAATCGCCATTTGCGCGATGAATTTGGAATGAAAATCTTTAAAGTGGCATTAGATGCTGGGTTTGATTGCCCTAATAGAGATGGAACTGTAGCATTTGGAGGTTGCACATTTTGCAGCGCTGCAGGTTCAGGTGACTTTGCTGGAGATCGAGTGGATTCAATTGAAGACCAATTTGAAGAAAGAAAAAATAAAATGCATCGAAAATGGAAAGATGCCAAATATATGGCTTATTTTCAAGCGTATACGAATACGCATGCCCCCCTTCCTGTTTTAAAAGAAAAATTTGAAGCAGCACTCGCTTTAGATGGTGTCGTGGGGTTATCTATTGCAACAAGGCCAGACTGTCTCCCTGATGATGTAGTTGAGTATTTAGCGGAATTAAATCAGCGAACATATTTATGGGTAGAACTTGGTCTTCAAACGGTTCATGAACGTACAGCGAATTTAATTAATCGCGCTCATGATTTTTCTTGTTATTTGGAAGGGGTTCAAAAGCTCCGTAATCATGGTATTCGAGTTTGCACGCACATTATTAATGGGTTACCTCTCGAAGATAACAAAATGATGTTAGAAACTGTTCGTGAAGTAGCCAAGTTAGATGTGCAAGGAATTAAAATTCACTTACTTCATTTATTAAAAGGAACACCCATGATTAAACAATACGAAAAAGGTTTGGTTGAGTTCATGGATAAAGATGATTACATTCAGTTAGTCGTGGATCAACTTGAATTATTACCGCCTGAAATGGTTATTCATCGAATTACAGGTGACGGACCTATTGAATTAATGATTGGACCCATGTGGAGTGTCAACAAGTGGGATGTATTAAATGGAATAGACGCTGAACTTGAACGCCGTGGAACTTGGCAAGGGAAGTATTTCGAAGGTTCGGTGATAAGTAAATGAAACTTGAACGCGTACTGCCATATGTAAAAACACTATTAAGAAGCTCCGTTTCTCCAGGTGATATCGTCATTGACGGTACTGCAGGAAACGGGCATGATACGCTCTTCCTCGCCGAACTTGTTGGTTCAACTGGGCATGTATACGCCTTTGATGTTCAACAAACAGCAATTGACTCCACTCTCCTGCGTGTAGCCAAGTGGAAAGAGAGTGTTTCAGTCATTCATGCAGGACATGAGTCAATTTCTAATTATGTGTCAAAGGAAATTTCAGCAGCTGTTTTTAACCTTGGTTATTTACCCGGTGCAAATCACTCGATTATTACTCAACCTCACACGACGATTGAAGCGATTGAAACTTGTCTCAATTTATTAAAACTTAATGGACTAATTATATTAGTTGTATACCACGGTCATGAGGGTGGTGCTGAGGAACGAGATGTCTTACTTAATTATGTGAGTAGCCTTCCTCAATCATTTGTACACGTTTTAAAATACGAATTTCTTAATCAACAAAATTATCCGCCTTTCGTGTTAGTAATAGAAAAAATGAAATCTCAAAGATAACCCAAGAGAAGCTATTTATTTAGCTTCTCTTGGGTTTTATTGCATATTTTAATGTGAATTGGAAAAACTAGGTCTATCAATTTTTAATAAGGAGAACACTATATGCCTAAAATCCAATCCATTAGTTCTTTTCTACCACCATATTCGTATTCTCAAGATCAAGCCTCAACTTTATTAAGGAACTTATTTAATGATCACTATGACGACCTTGAACGGATGTTAAAAGTCTTTCAAAACGGAGACATCGAATCTCGTCAATTTTGTGTACCGATGGAATGGTTTGAACATCCACATGATTTAGAAGAACGTAATCGATTATATATCGAGCTAGCTACTTCTTATGGTGCACTAGCTATAAACGCGTGCTTGCAGAATCAAGAATTTTTGAATGAGTCTGTCCATCCTTCTGAAATTGACGGTATTATTTTCATCTCAAGTACAGGATTTTCAACTCCAAGTATAGATGCACGGATCTTAAATCAACTTCCCTTTTCTGATTATGTCAAACGGATTCCAATTTGGGGATTAGGTTGTGCTGGTGGAGCATCTGGATTAAGTAGAGCTTTTGATTATTGTTTGGCTTACCCGAAAGCAAAAGTACTCGTGTTGTGTGTGGAGTTATGCAGTTTAACTTTTCAACCAAATGACTATTCTAAAAGCAATTTAATTGGTGCTTCTTTATTTGCTGACGGCGTTGCCTGCGCTTTAGTTTGTGGAGATGAAGTAGATATCGTGTCTAAGAAACCGAGTCCTACATTTGTTTCCACTTCTTCAAAAATCATGCCTAACTCAGAAAATGTAATGGGTTGGGATATGAAAAATGATGGACTGCATGTAGTTTTTTCTAAAAGCATTCCATCTATTATCGAAAAGTGGCTAGAGCCTTTCGTTACAGAATTTTTATTAGAAAATGAACTAACGTCAAGTCAACTCGATCACTTCATTGCCCATCCTGGTGGAAAAAAAGTATTGACCGCTTACGAAAAATCACTTGGATTTGATACTTCCAAAACAGAAATATCTAGAGGTATCCTTCGAAAACATGGCAAT
>NZ_JBFUKT010000173.1:0-6813 GCF_056400705.1 Paenisporosarcina sp. P5_A11 | reverse complement strand
AAGGTAGGATAGAGGATTGATGAATATTCAAAAATTGACTCAAATCATCTTAGGGAGTATTTCAATCCTAATTCTAAATGGATGTGTCTCTAAAGATGATTTAAAAAAGCCAGTTCAAGATTATTTAAAAACTAATTATGGATTTGAAAAGGAGTTTCAAATTATAACAGCAGAAAACAATTTCTTGGTAGATGATAATTACGATACTCATTTAAGAATAGATAAACCGTACTCAGCGTATCCAAGAATTACTTTTGAAAAGGAGACTCATCAGGATAAAAGTATTATCTATAAATTTGTTCAAGAATCAAGTGATGATYTTTATTTAGAAATGTTTAAAGGTGCATATATAGAGCAGCATCCTGAAGTTATTCAAGCGATGAATAAAATAATAAAAAATTATGGTTTAGTAAAATATCCTCGAAAAGTTGTTATTGAGGATGGAGAACCTGCCTACATGTTCCCTTTCGATAATATTGAATTAAATATGGTATATTCTCAAGAATTATTAGAAGATTTTAAAAAGACCCAAAAAATTGATACCAATGCTCTTTTACCTACATTGAAACCAAGTGATCCTCGGCGTGAAAATTATAATTTGAGATATATAGGTGTGGTGAATCTTTTATTTGAATTTGACATGAATAAAAATAAACATCCTATTCCAAAAGCTAAGGATTTAATAGTGGACTTTCAACAAAGTGGGGTATTAACTAAAGGGATATACAACATTGATATGTTGGTAGATAATTCAAATTCTGATCAATCCGTAGGATGGGAGTATAATAATGTAGCTTTATTTGAAGTTGATGAAAATGGTAAATATACTATAATTGCTACACCTAAATATGATGATCTAGATAACTCATACTTTTACGGGGATTATGTAGCTAAAAAAATTAAATAATAGGTACACTAACTTGTTYAACTAACGGGTGCTTTAGTTGAACAACGCTTATTSAACTAACGAGGCAGTTTAGTTGAATAAGAGAGGGGGGTACATGTTACATCCGAAGGAAACGGTCCTACAGTTAGAAATAATTGATTTAGCTGTTCCATTTTTATAGATTTCACCACAAAATCTGGGAATACCCGGATTTACTGCATCTTCTGCACCAAATGGAAATTCTCGTTTTAATCCCTACGCCCTCTATATTAAATGTATATTATATTAGTCCTTTGGGCAAACTAATCAAAAAGGGTTGGTAATATGCAATTAAATTTGATTTGGAATACAGTTCTCATTGTTGCAGTGGGAATGCTCTTATTAAGACTAGCTGGAAGAAATTCCATTTCTCAAATGACTGTCTCCGAACTTGTTATAATGATTACGATTGGACCTTTACTTAGTCGTCCTATCGAGGACCAAGGGCTTTGGAACACATTTGGTGTTGCTTCTGTTCTCATATTTACAGTGTTTGTTATCCAGTATCTTAAAATAAAGTTTGAAGGAGTAGAAACACTTCTTACAGGAAAATCAGTATTAGTAATTGAAAATGGAACCATAAATGAAGAAAACATGAAAAAAATGAGACTTACTACTGACAATCTTGAAATGCGATTACGCAAAGTTGGAACCTACGCTATAGGTGATTTAGAGTGGGCAACAATAGAGGTTAATGGAGAACTTGGTTATAAGTTGAAGGCTAATAAACAACCAGCCACCAAGCAGGACATTCAGAATTTACTACTATTAATCGAATCCAAGTTTTCCGATACATCCTTTTCTTATCAAAAGGATACACCTGATGTGCGAAACAAGAAAAATTAGCTTTTTTCTGGATTGTAAAAGGAGAAAGTTGGCTTGGTTTATGGGAAACCGATAAAGTTGAGGTACTTTATCACCCTTCCATACGTCATATCGCATTTCGTAGAGAAAGAGGATATCATACACGTTAAGAAATGGTTGAATGAAAAAGAAATAGCTATTCGTACTTCATTTGGCTTTGATGAACATCATCAACCATTTGTATTACCTAATAATCCTCATGCACATGCTGCAATCTATCTTGACCCAGATGGTAACTCTATTGAGTTAATCTCTCCAATTTGATTAGATGTTCAAGAGGATTTTAAAATGATGACGTTAGAAGAATGGCTGAAGCGTTAGTAGTTTCGGTTTTCCAAATGGTTTCAATTATTTTTCTGATGTATTGAAATGTTTATAGATTCTTCATCAACTAACAGGTGCTTTAGTTATAGATTATCGGGCTGCGTAAGCAGCTCTTTTTCTTATTCAACTAATAAGGCCGGACACTTTAAAAAGAATTACTGAAATATTGTAATATTGTTTCAAGTGAATAGGAGTTATGGGAGGGTTTTGGGTGATTAATGTGGAGATTAGAAGGCCAAGAATTGAGGACATTGAACAGTTAAATGAATTTTTTAGAATTGTGATTATTGATACGTTTACTAAGGAAGGCATAGGGGAGAAATTGGATGATATTAAAGATGAAATTAAAGTGAAGGAAAAATACTTAGAAAGTGATTTTGAAAGCAAAGGTGAAAAAAGATATTTTTTGATTGCTTTAGATGATGATAAAATTATTGGTTCAATTGGATACGGACCAGCAAGCGATCTCATTAGTGATTGTACAAACAATACTTTCAAAGAGCTAATTGAAATAGGTACAGTATTTGTTCATCCTGACTACCAGAGGATTGGGGTAGGGAATTTGCTATTGAATAAAATGTATTTTACTTTACAGAATAAAGACATAGAAGAATTTTGTTTAGATAGTGGATATATTAGTGCACAAAAAATCTGGAAAAAGAAATTTGGAGAACCTGATTACTTGTTAAAGGATTATTGGGACGAAGGGTATGATCATATGATTTGGAGAATAAAGGTCAGCGAACGGGTTTAGAATGAGAAGTAAAGAAGCATAAGTGATTAATCAATCAACTAACGGTGCTTGAGTTTAAGATCAATGAGCAGCTAATAGCTCTTTTTCTTCTTCGACTAAAGGGGTAGGTTAGTTGAATAAGAGAATGAATGCTTTATGTTGCATTTGACACATAAAGTGAAGTAAGGAAACGAGGTTTTTTTGAAATCACCGACTGATTCTTGCCCTCATTGCGGTTCGAAAACAGGGTACTACAATAAAACACAAGTCTCGGGTTCAGTTAGGTACAACATTTCATTTTATTGATAGTGAAGCCGAAAATGGAGCAATGTATGATCTCTTAAATCACAAAAATGGTAAAGTAGCTTCATGCATGGATTGTGATAAAAAGATGTTTAATTTGTGCGAATTAAAATAATGCAGTTCGAAGATAAGCATCCTCCTACTTAAAAATTGTATCAAAGAATCTTTAAGAGTTTATCAACTTTTTAATTAAATGGTTATGTTGTACAAAAAAGCTTCATGCTTAAACATGAAGCTCAATACTTATTTACTGTTTGAATAAGCTCTTTCCACTTTACAAATCCTAGTAGTGTATGAAGAGTACCAATCTTGTTTACCTTTTTCTTGAACCTTTTTGTGAGAAACATTTTCTTTCCATAGTTTTATAGCTTCTATGGAGTCCCAGTAGGATACAGTTATTCCGAATCCATTCTGATCTCTCGCACTTTCCACTCCTAAGAAGCCAACTTGTTTCGAAGCAAGTTCATCCATTAAATCAGCTGTTGAACTGTAACTTTTGTTATCCTTCTCAGTTCTTTGAGACGTAAAGATGGCAGCATAGTATGGGGGTTCTGGTGTATTCGCGAAAAACATGAAATAACTCCTCCTTATTATATATAAAAGTAATGTTATCAGATAATTTTTATTGCACAGTACAACCGAAGAAGTATTTTCAGTTTTAGATATAATTATTAAACAAACATTTACAGGTGGGGAAAGATTCTGCTCCTCAATAAGGGCACTTTAGAACAGTCCGTAAAAGTACACTACGGACTGTTGAGTTCATTTATTTGTTTCGTGCCATTCTTTAAGAAGTTTTTTTTCACGTTGTCTATCTATACCGGTTTTTCTTTCATGCCCTTGTGGACGGTTTTGTTCCCAGTCTAAAATATCTTTTAAGGTTTCTGAAAGAGGACGAAATGTTAATCTGAACTGAGCCCTTATTAACGGACAGTTTAATAAAAAGGCACCTTAAAATTCATGTTGCGATTAGATGACTTCGGTATTGTTCCGGAGTCATCTTTTTTAAGTTCCATTGTTTACGTGTTGTATTGTAATGTTCCATATATTCATCAACCATGACCTTAAGGTCAAACAAACTCAGGGCGTCCTTATTATCTACATCATCTTTAAAATGTCCAAAGAATGACTCCATAGGGGCATTGTCTAGACAATTACCACGACGTGACATAGATTGAACTAGACCCATTTCCTTCACGATTTCTTGATAATCTGGGTGTGTATAATGGAACCCTTGATCCGAGTGGATCATAGCTTCAGGATGAATGTTTCCTCCTAATGATTCTTCTAATTTAGCTAGAGTACGGTAAACAATTTTCATACTTAAACTAGTTGAAAGCTCATATGCGAGTATCTCCCGTGTGGCAACGTCTTTTACACATGATAAATAGGCTGTTTGACCACCTCCATAGGGAAGGTATGTGATGTCAGTCAGAAGTACTTTGCCTGGTTCGTCTTGTTTGAATTGTCTATTCAATCGATTCGGAATTGTCCGGTGCGCATGAGTAGCTTTTGCAATATTTTTATAAGGGTTTGGGCGTCTTATCTTAGCGGAAAAATTGAACTTACGCATCAAACGAATAATCTTTTTATGATTCATGGGTGTTTCCAGTAATTCTACAAGGGCCATGTAAAGACCACGATAGCCGACTCTCCCTTTGTTGGCATCGTAGATGCATTTCAATAGTAAATAGTCTTGATAATCTTGTTCTTCACGAATCGCATGCTTCTCGGTGTTTTCGAGCCACTCATAATAACCACTTCGGCTTACATCAGTCATTTCACAGAGATGAGATACCATATTCTTAAGTTGATACTTTCGGATGACTTGATTAATTACATCGTATTTTTCCTTTGGTTCTAGAACTGTTTCTTCACCTGCCCCTCTAGTTCTTCTAGCTTTTTTAGCAGCTCCAGTTCAGCCTCCAAGTATTTGATCCGTGCTTCAGCCTTCTCTAACTTATTTTCTGCAGATACGTCTTTAGTAGAAGGTCGCCCAGTACTAGCTTTTCCGCGGCGCTCCTCCTGAAAACCCAATTCACCATGAGTGTTATATATTCTTCTCCAACGTCCTAACGCTGATTGAACCTTTTTGGTTCCAATGACCTTTAGGTCAAATCCATTTTCAGTAAAGATTTGAGCAGGACCTTTTCCAGCCTAATTTTCTTTCACTGCTCGAACTTTGAAGTCATAAGTAAACTGGATTGTACGATCAGACACAGAGGTCACATTAGGATTTGATTCAATTTGTCTTCTTTGATGTTCATTGAATATAATTTTGCTCATCTGAAAAGCTCCCGTCCATAATTGTTATCTTCAAGTATAACGGGGTCTATGAATAGAAAAAACCCCGGATAGGGTCACTTTTTTTAAAGTGTCCACTATTCGGGGTTCAGTTCAATCCTGTATTCATCGCATTTTTATTATTAACAGCCAAAAATCCGTTCCATGGTTTCTCAGCTCCTGGTAAAGGATATTCCTCGGGTATCCATAAGGGCATTTCTCCCCACGGCTCAACATTGTTGTCTAGTAAAAACTTTTCAGATGCCCATGTGAAAGTAGCATCGCTTCTACTTACTCTTTTACATTCTTTAAGTAATTGTTCCATCGTTAGAGTTTTATCTGGTCCGACAGCATTAAACGTACCTGTAACATTTTGTTCAATCAACTGGATGACCCATCGCGCTAAATCCTTTACGTCGATAACTTGTATAGGGCGATTAGGACGGCCTGGAGATAAAACCTCTCCTCCTTCTGATAATCTTTTAATCCAATATGGTAATCGATCCGTATAGTCATAGGGTCCAACAATTTGACCAGAACGAACAACTAAAATTTTTCCTGGCAATTCTTTTTCTGCTGCTTTTTCACTCAAAGCTTTTAATGGACCATAATATTCTCCATATATTGGTCCAGCTGTCCCATGAGTAATTTTTTCTACTTCTTCATTATCCATTGTATGTACCTCTGCCTGTTCATCAAGACCTGGTTTACTTGGATCTTTGTAAACCGAAATACTTGAGATGTAAGTATAATGATTGACATGATTAAGTAATTGACATGATTTTGATACAGTTCTAGGTATAAAACCCGACGTGTCAATAGCCGCATCCCATTTACGTCCTTTTAACACTTGTAAATCCCCGTCACGATCTCCTTTTAACTGTTCGATTTCCGGAAAAATATCACCGTTATTTCCACGATTAAAAAGCGTGACATGATGTCCTCGTTTTCGTGCTGCATTTACTAAAAATCTACCTAAAAAACGTGTACCCCCTAAAATCAAAATTTCCAATTGCATCCACTCCTTTTTTATATTGTTCTGTACAAGATATGATATCTCCTTTTTTTTAGCAATTATAGCTAGATATTTCAGGTACTAATAAAGAGGTACAAGTACAAGGGTTTTAATCATAATTACTTCATTTGCAATCGATTCAATATCCGAGAATGTGAGTTGAAATAAATGACAAGCTCTTGTTTAATGAACCTAGTTGAATACTTCCCAATCATTCTATTAGGTTTAGGGAGTGGGTTGATAACGTTCTAAGTACGATAAGAAAGAAAAACCGTGATAAAAAGAAAAATTATTCCTAACCATTCAGGTGTTTTGCGGATGCTGTCAAAAGTAGATTTATTATTGTGCTAACGGGTACGGGAACTT
>NZ_JBFUKT010000172.1:0-6897 GCF_056400705.1 Paenisporosarcina sp. P5_A11 | reverse complement strand
AGTAACAGGGTCATAAGTCAGAGGAACATCGCCAACCATCGGGCGAGCGTTATCCACTGGAAGAACTAAACCTGCATCAGTCATTTCTTCCCATGCTTCAGTAGCATTTGCTTTTACACTTGCATAGTCAGTTTGAAAACTTGCTATTGCACCATAACCAAAACTAGCACCCATAGCACGAACTAATGCAAGTGTAGCTTGAACATCAGTTGGCGCAGAATTTTGGAAAGTAGTTGACAATTGAGCGTATAAAGTAGGATTAGTAGATTTTGACACCCACAATAAATTCAAACTAGAACCTACACCGTTAGATGGTGAATTAAAATAAAGGTCTATAAAATTTGAAGTTAATACCACTTGCACTTGTTTGAATGACCTACCATTTATAAAGAAACCATAGTCCTTTTCAGTACTACTTGAGACAGTGACATTGTGAATAGTTTGAGTAGAGCCTGTTGTAATAAACCTTGAAGTATCAGCAGTCACAGGGTCATATTTTGAAGCCATAACCGCATTAGATAAACCTTCTATTTGACCATCAACCCATGTATTAACATTCGCATCAACCGCAGTCAAAGCCGAAGACGTAGCACCCCAAGCACCAACAGACGCATCAACCATAAGTTGCATACCATCTTTTACAGTTTGAGTTGCACCAGCCCACGTTCTTTTGGCATGTGCTTCTATATCCGCCTGACAAGAAGGGCAACTATCCAACTCGACTAAACCAGCAACGGCCGCAACACCTAAAGCACCCACAACATATATACCAGCACCACCAAGATACAAAGCACCACCAATAGCAAGAGGATTGGCACTCGCTTGTTTAGCCGGAAATGCAAAACACATTGCAAACGATAAAACCAAGATCATTGTAATTGTTGCTATTTTTTTCAACGGACACCCCTTTCTAATAGACTACAGAAAGGAGTAGCCAATTTAGTTTTTAACTAATTCTTTTGATTCCACTTTTTTAATACCTTGAACAACCCACTCTAAACCGCGATGTGAAGATTCAAGACTAATTACTACTTGCACAACATCAGCTTTTTTAATATCGATTAGACCTTCATTAATTGAAGTTGCTAATGGAGGATTAATTGAAACCTCGAAAGATTCTAATCCATCTGAAATTGTTAAATTCGCAAAGTCGTAAGGGTTACCAGTTTTTCCGATTCCTTTTTGTCGATTAGCTTTAATAAATTGAAATTGTCCAATAATTTCGCCTGTTTTTAATTGATTCAATTTTTTCCCTCTTTTCGTTTTTTTCGCGTTGCGAATATTAGTTCTATTTCAATATACAAAAAAAAAGAGGGCTTGTATACCCCCTTTTTGACAAAATATGCGCTTTTTTCTTTAATTACTAATATTTTCCCTTAAATAGTGCGAAATTGCTTATTTTTTAAAATAAGTTGTGACTATATGCTCAATTGTGGTTACTAAATATTTATGTTTTAATATTTTTTGTTCTTGTCTGATTTTTTCCCAAGTTTTCGGGGTCACTCTAATGGTTTTTGATATTTTGACTTCGTTAATGTCTTTTCTTTTTCTTCCCATTGGTGACCCACCTCTGTTATAATCTACTTAACCTTTTAAAGTTCTCTAAATATTGTTTTTTACCAAGCCTTCACTTTGACGAGTGAGGTTTTTTTTCATTTTACGATTCTTATCTTTTCCAGTTTCTAAATAAATTCGGTTCAAAGATTCCTCGTTATGTTTTTGATCGTCGTCATTGTCTACGACGTTTCCACGTGCTTTTTTGTTCCTTATGTCAGCAAAGCGTAATGCTTTATCTTGTTCAATCATATTTTCATGTTTCTCCGTCAGCTTATCTTCCCCAATTTCCAAGAGTTCTTGTATGTACTCGTAAAACTCAATCATATTAGGAAAACTTTTTGCAACCATCGCCATGGAAGTAGCCACGCTTTTTCTATGCCAATTTTTCGTTTTTTCTATTGTTGCGTCAGGCGCTTCAAGTGAAAAAGCCAATTTCCCAACGTTACCAATAAAACGTTTCCACCAGTCAGTAATTGGAGCACGTCTTTTATTTTCTTTTCCATCATCTTCAATGAATCTAATATTTTTATTCAGAATCGCTAAAGCCAATTTTCCTAACTCTTTTTCATGTAATAACATCATGTTAGTAACATCATTAGCGTATTCCCTTTTTATTCTTAATTCGGTACGTGTCCACGTTTCAACGGTTACCTCAAAATCTTTGTTTTTAAAGTTCTCTCTTTCTAACTTTTTATCATAAAAGTTAATAGAGAATCTCGATTCCATCGAACCTAAGTAAAAGCTATCCATTGTAAGCTCACCAGTAGCAACCTTATACTTTCTTTTGTCCGTTGCTTCCTCTAACCTCGTTACAGTCAACCCAGCCAATACATGCTCTCTAATAGTGTCTACATCATAAATTTTCTGAAAATCATCTATTGCAATGTCTATACGTCTAAAATCACACCCTAAGCATTCTTTCAGTCTACCAATTAATTCCAACCAATTCAAGGTGCTAAACGTTTCAAACTCTCTACAACCTTGACCAGTAAGTACCAGTCTGTACGTACCAACACCTTTTCGCATGACCGTAATATTTCCGAATTTCATCATGTCGCTAAATGTATCTCTACCATAGTCAAAGTACGTAAAAGCCTCGTTTTTAAGCCCTAAATACTCAATTACTTCCTTGTAAGTGCAATCTAAGTGAAAAGTGACTTGAAGCCAGTCTACAAGCACTCTTTGTTGAAGTTCAAGAGATTGGTCTGTACGTTCTGGACGGGTATTACTAACCCCGTCCGTACAAGAATTTTTTAATACCACTATTTTTCACTCCTAGAATATCTAATTTCTTCAACGACAAACCCAGTGATCTCATACATTGCGACGAATACGAGTACTCCCATTAACATGAGAATTACCTGTTCCAATTCATTCACCTCCTTTCAAGGTCAAAACACGCTTTTAAGATTGGGGGGGTTGAACGTACACAGCTTGTACAACTGACTACCAACATCTATCAATCTATTTGTCTATCAAACCTAATTGCGAACGCCATTCGGCTTATCACTGGTAATACACGCAAGCGTGTGAGCATTCTTTTTAACTCTCTCTAATCATCAAAAAAGCAACTATTCCTACCATTAAAAAGGGAAATATATAAGAAAGGTCAGAACCAAAAGCCTTAATTCCCAAATCAACCATTATCATCACCCCAATACATTTCTTCACACGAAAGACACTTCAAACCAAAACCTAGAACAATAGCACCGACATCGTCATTTGTTTTCAATTCCTTACGACATTCAACACAGATATGCTTATATCCAAAATCATCTAATGGCTTCATTATTTTTTCCCCCAATCACTAAATGGATCACTGAACATTTCAGGCATTTTAAACTTGTTTTTCGTGTAATGTTTAACCATCATTTCAATGGCAGCAGTTTCACTCGTAAAAATTCCTTTTTGTACTAACAACTCCAAAGCGTTTGTAACTTCTGAATCAAGACGATAGTTTTTGCGTACTTTCAAATCATTCACTCCTTTATTGGTTATACCAAATAATAACATAACGTACATACAATTGTACATACATAAAGTAAATATATTTTATATATTCGAGTAAAAGTTTCTAATTAGTATCATGGGAGACAAAAGGAATAAGAAAATTCGGGGAGTGTGGGGGAAGGATTGGCAACGGGTGGCGCCTTCGCGCCGCCCCTTTTGCCCTATTCTTTTTTTATTTGATTAGGCGGAATATAGGATTTTCTTCTAATTTGTCAGTCCATATCGCTAATGGGAAGTCTTTTGTATCGTAATCCGCAAAATTATATATAGTTTTATGTTTAGGCATTTGTATAGGCGTTTGTTCCATTGATAGGGTATCTAATAATAAATAAGAGAAATACTCTTTTTCCTTGCGACACATCAAAACAAAGTCCAACTGTTCACGAATATTTACGTCAACCATTCTAGGGCGATGTGTTATGAAAACACTAAGGACAATATCAGATTTACGGAATAAAGCAAAAGCACGTGACCATATCCGATTTTGTTTACTGGAAGAACCACGACTATCAATCGTAAAGTAAGCTTCATCTATGATAAAAATTTTCGGTTTACCATCTTGAAAAGGAATTTCACCTAAATCATTGATCGTGACAATTCCATCACCTTCAGAATTCATATTTGTATATACAGTAACTTCGGGATATTGTTTTTTTAATGACCTAGCAAGAATCATAGCAAAAAGCGATTTCCCCGAGCCTTGAGGTCCAAATATTCCAATCTTCGTCATTTGCTATCTTCGCCCATTTTTGCACTAGCAGAATAGCCTTTAAAGTGTTTATACAGTGAATAAGATTCAATTAAACGAGTGAACTTGTAACCTGTTTTTCTGTTACGTTTTGCATATGTTTCTATTTTTTCTACGATTTCTTCTAATACAGGAGATTTATATTTTGCCGCTAAAGCCGCATACAAGGTTAATTGACGAACTTGTTCAGCATTTAGGTAAGGCAAAGTATTATAAATTTGCTTAATTTCATCACCGCCACCAGTACCAGAGCGAATAAATTCACCGAAAATATCATCTATTTTACCTTCATCTAACATTTTTTTGACCCCTTTTCCATGACGTCATAACGTCATAACATTATCGATAGCATGATTAAATTCGTAACAATAACCGCAAATACTGTTAATACATCAACTTTCGGCTTACCAAAAATTTGTTTACTTGCAACCGATTCAAGTAGTTTAATATCTTTACTTACTTGATGGCTTTCATTGTCCATATAAGCCACATAATCATTACCGTAACGCACAAAGTCCTCTTTAGTCATTGCATGGTTTTTATCAACATCAGACCATTTTTTATACGTATCTACACCAGTATCAGTCACTACAACTACATTCATTTTATATCGTCTCCCATTTTTTCAGTCGTTTTCGTCAGCTGAAATACACCTTGCATAATACAAACAAAGAAAGCCGCCGCCAGTACAAAAGTTACATTAGTTTCCGTAATCAAATTTACATATATCATTGTTTTTTAAACCTCTTGAATAAATCATTTTCAGTTAATGCTTTTCCTAAGTCCAATTTGCTATCCATATTCAACGGATCTAGAGAATTTTTATATTCCAAACTATCAGCAAGCGAATCTGCTTCATGTGAAAGTGTTTTATTTCTCATTCGATTTAATACGTTAAGCATTAAGTCAGGGATAAAATTAACCAATTCACAAATAATCAAAGCGAGTGCAGCAGTCGCAGTTATCATCCCAACAAGCATGACCATATCATTATCAACTAACATTTCCATTGGTTATTTTGCCCCCTTTAATGTTTTAAACGTGTATATAAAAGCTAAAAAGATTACTATTAATAAGAAGAATTCAAACCGATTAACTAGAACTTGCAGTAATTCGGATATTTCAAGAAGATACATTTGGTCTAATGTAAATTCTGTTGTTGTTTCGGGTTCCATTGTTTAACCACCTTTATAAAGAAAACGGGTACACCTGTCGGAAGGTATACCCAAGTTTTTCTTAGAAGAATAATGATTTTACGAAACGAGTACAAGCGAAAGCAATACCAATTCCTACTACTACTAATAGTACTTCATCAAAATTCCCTGCCCATGTTGTCGCATTAGTTGTGATTCCTGCTACTGTTAAACCTGAAAACATACCATTTGGCTCCATTCTCTACACTCCTTTAAAGTGTTTAATTAACTCTTACAGTTTCCAAGGTAGGAGTTTTTTTGATTTTATCGGAAACACCTTATTAATTACCAAGGCAATAAAGTTTTAACTTTATCAATGCCTGCCAATGTCCAAACCCAAACCGTAACTCCTAAAGGCACTAGCAACACCGTACAAAACAATGCCCAAAGTGGCGCACCAAACACGTAACGCGCATATCCCAAATAATTGGCCATTATTGATTCGTCAAAATTAACTCCATTTAACATTTCCGCAGTATCGTGGCAAATTATCAAAATATCAGAAATGAGCGAAACAATACCAGTTAATAACTTCGTAATTCCATCCATCTAAAACACTCTCCTTACCGACTTATAAATACTAAAGCCAAGTAAGAACAAGGCGAGATTTTGAACCAATGGATAAGGAGTGATCCCGAGAATTTGAACTGTAGTAAACCATTGAAAGTATGGATTATCTATTGGAGTTGGTGCAATAAATGCTAGAGTTGCAACAAATGTAAATAACCGTATTAAGTAAAAAATCAAAGCAACTAGCAATTCCCATAATCCCATTAATGAAGCACTAGGAATTTTATCTTTCATTGGGTTAACTGGTTCTGTTCCTTTTGGCGGATTTACTGGTGGATTGCCAGTTGTATCTCCAGGAGTTGTTGTGCTTGTTGTCGTTGTGGCAGTTTCGCCCGTAGTAACGCTTGTAGTAGTGCCTGTCGTTGTTGTTGTAGTTGCATCAGTAGTTGGATTATAAGTACTTGTTACAGTATCAGAACCTGCCCAACCATCTATATACAAACCTGCTCCCAATCCTGCTAAACCAAGTGCAGCTAAATCTTCAAGCGTTTTCCACTGTGGGCTTTGATAGTCGAAGCCTGTTATATCTTCTCTAGGAACGTTTACCCCATCAATACCTGCATAAGAATCAGTAACAGGGTCATAAGTCAGAGGAACATCGCCAACCATCGGGCGAGCGTTATCCACTGGAAGAACTAAACCTGCATCAGTCATTTCTTCCCATGCTTCAGTAGCATTTGCTTTTACACTTGCATAGTCAGTTTGAAAACTTGCTATTGCACCATAACCAAAACTAGCACCCATAGCACGAACTAATGCAAGTGTAGCTTGAACATCAGTTGGCGCAGAATTTTGGAAAGTAGTTGACAATTGAGCGTA
>NZ_JBFUKT010000171.1:0-6931 GCF_056400705.1 Paenisporosarcina sp. P5_A11 | reverse complement strand
TTTACACCCATCATTAACATAATATACCAATTATCAAGTATTCAACTTCATTACTTAATAAGAAAGCTACCCTGTAAAGGAAGCCGGTTCTTCAACTAAGTACTCGTTAGTTGAAAAAGGAATAAAACCTTACTGTTGTTGGTATTATTCTAGGCGGTACCCAAACTAGATTAAGTGCATGCTATGGTAAAATAATCTTTGGGCGTGAACGGAAGAAAACTATTTAGTGAGGTAGAGAAATGACGAGAAAAGTTGTATACATTTTACCTGGACTATTGGCTTGTATTGCAATCGCAATGATAGGTATAGCACTCGGAAGATTTTTCCCTAATTTAGGGAGTGGTTTATTTGCAATTCTAATTGGCATAATAATTGGTAATTTAAAAATAGGTTCTTATTCCATATTAAAGCCGGGGGAAAAGTTTTCGGGAAGTATTTTACTGTACTTTTCCATTGTTTTATTAGGAGCAACCTTAACATTCAATTCATTATTTGAAATTGGAATGCTAGGTCTTGCTTATATTCTCATTCAAATGGCAGGAACGATTATGTTTGTTATTTGGTTAGGAAAGAAACTGCGATTCGGTGAAGATTTTGGTTTGCTGATGGCAAGTGGAAATGGGGTCTGTGGTTCATCTGCGATTGCGTCGACTGCACCAGCTATCCAGGCTAAAGAATCTGATGTGGCCGTTTCTATTACGATTGTCAATCTGCTGGGTACGGTTTTGATGATCATGTTACCAGTGATAACAAATGCGATTTTTCATAACGATGTATTGCGGTCGTCTGCATTAATAGGTGGAACATTACAATCTGTTGGTCAAGTAGTAGCTAGTGGAAGCATCGTTGGTGAGGCAGTAAAGGATCAAGCAGCCGTCTTTAAAATCAGTCGAATTATCTTTCTGGTAGCTGTCGTTTTTGTTATGAAACAGATCAAACTTAATAAGGGAGAACAGCCAAAAACGCAGGAGACCTTTCATTGGCGTACAATCGTTCCATGGTATGTCGGAGGGTTCTTCATATTATGTTGTTTGAATAGTATTTTATATTTCCCTGGAACAGTTACACATTCAATTAAGGGGTTCGGAAACTATTTGGAAATCATCGCTTTGGCGGGGATTGGAATGAGTGTGAAAATAAAAGACCTTACAATGCACGGCTGGAAGTTATCGGCTTATGCCGGAGGAATCGGTCTATTCCAGATTGTATTTGCTCTATTATTGATTTTGCTTTTATTGTAAGGCTCACATAAAAAAACGGCATGCCCAGCAAATTCAAGGATGTGCCGTTTTTGAGTTATTAATTAATTGCGAGGAATAAATAACATRACAGATACMCCAATTAAGCAWATCMAAGCACCWATCCAATCRTATGTATCWGGCATTTTTTTATCGATTCCCCATCCCCARAGGACAGACAATATAATAAATACACCACCATAAGCARCGTAAACTCTACCGARAGAAGGAAATGATTGAAWAGTAGCAATMACCCCGTATAAAGCTAACGCAATTCCTCCAAATAGTCCTAATTATGCAGACTTATCTTCCCTTAACCAAAGCCAAATAAGGTATCCACCACCAATTTCAGCTAAGCCAGCAAATAAAAAAAGAACGATTACTGTAAACAAAACACATCACCCATTCCGTGCTCTTTAACTACAAGTGGCATTTGGCTCGTGCGACGAAAAGGACATTCCTGGTATTACAGGGGATGCCCTTTTTACTAAACTATACGGTATTTTGCTAGAATTCAAAGTCTAGAATCAGTTTACTGGTTTGACCTGTAAACTTATAATTATAGGACCCTTTCAGGGTTTCTAAGTCACCAGTAGCTTTGATGATTGTTGCCGGAGAATCTAAATTTCCTTTATCAAATATTCCTTGCTCTATGGCTGTAAATGTCCCCCGTTTCCCCTTATAAGTTCCTTCGAAATACAGAAATCCGGAAATTTTAGAAGTGGCCAAGTGATCATCATCTACGTTTGAATCTAAATAATATAATAAATATTCAACAAAAGCTTTTCCTTTTAATTCACCGTCAATATCATATTCAACATGGGCAATATTAATAGGGAAATCTTTTTTAGTGTCATCGACTGGCTTTTCTTCCCATTTGCTTACAGTAAATGTTGCCTCCATACGCGTAAACCTCCGTTTATTATTAGATGACTAATCTACTTCCAGTGTACCTCCAAAAAAGTACCAGGTAATTTTAACCTTCTGTTAGAAACTAGAGTCATTTGTAATACGTTCCAATAACTGAAAAGTTCCATTTATCCTTTTTAGGGATAATCAATCGAAAATCATTGATTGTATAGAAAATGCACACCCAGTTGACATAAAACTACTTCACGGTAGTTACACAAAACTCACCAACCCATATCAAAACTCACTTCTTCTTTTCTTCCGTTCATCCGATATTCACCAAATATACATCGTTGATTTGACTGGCTTTTGATGAATCTATCAGTCCTATCCAATAAATAGATATCTATTCTATCTTGGGGGGAGTAAACTAAAAAAAATCGTCTATGATGATCTCCTGGTTATTCAACAAAAGCACCCTTCGCTTAACAAGAAATAGCATGAGTTAATTTGACGGTGTAAATAAATCATTTTTGTCAGCATACCAATAACGTGTAAAGTCTGTGGTGACAGAAGCATGACCCATTTGACGCAACATGGATGTAATATTACCTCGATGATATGTTGCATGAGTTACAATATGCATAACCATTTCTGACAAACTCGTTTCCCGTTTCCCTTCCCATGGAATATCAAGAACCCTCATCTTTTCAAAATCCTCTTGCTGGTTTAAACATTCTTTAATCCTTTTAGATAAGTTGTAAAACAACCTTTCCATTTCTTCAATACCTTTCCCTTCTCCTGCTTCTTTCTCAACTTCCAATGCTTCAGGCATGTTTTTACCAGAAATAATATGAAACCATAGCTGGTCGACGATGTACATGTGAGAAACCACTTTCGATATAGAAGGGAAAACGCTTAGAATTTCTTGGCGGTAAACATCATCAGAAAGCTCTTTTAATCTGTTAAGAAGTGTTTGATTCGCCCAAACATGATACTCGTACATTTTTACTGCAAGGTGAGTCAAGTTTAAATCCTCCAATATAAAAATACTCTCATAACAAAATCTCAGAAAACGTTATTTAACTAAACTGCTGCGCCATCTTAAGGACGAAAGCTGTAATTTCGTGGTCCTATCTTAGTTTTTTGTCATATCGCTACATCAACCTATTTGGGTACATCAATACCCTAATGCAGTTCAATGATTTTCAACTCGAGCACTCGTTTGTTAATAAGACTCTTTTGTTACGTTATCAGGCGAAGTCTTCGTGAGCTCCGTTAGTCTATTTATCGGTGATTGTCATGGATTGGTTGAAACAAATCTTCTTGAGTAGTCCGAACAACGGAAAAATGGTCAACATTGTAATGACCATGAAGGATTTTATTGTGATGACTTATAATCTTTTCGGCAGCTAGAATTGAAGAATCTGCCGTCGAATGGCCATCCCCAACTAAAGTAACATCAAAATGATTGACTGTTGCAGTTCTAACTGCAGTGTCAATACAGTGTTCTGTTTTACATCCCATGATAACAAGGTGTTCGATCTCATTATCCTTTAAATAACCCATTAATGGCGTTCCATAAAATGAATTTGTTGCTTTTTTATCAAATATTTCTGATTTAGAGGGGACTTTAATATCCTCATGTACTTGAAACMCTTTACCTTTGCCTTCAGCGACATCTTTATCTCTTATAAAAACTATTAAAGAATTTGATTCTAATGCTTTATTAATAACCAAATTAATATTATCCACTAGCTTTTCTTTATTAAAAACACTTTTTTCATTCTGATTACCTTCAATTAATTCCTGTTGGGCATCAATGACTAGCAAAGCTTGTTTCAATTGAAAAACTCCTTTTCATTTAAATTTAATATAAAACCTATTCCTCAAGCTGCACTTCAATTTAATGTTCATACTATTCGCCTCCATCTTTGTGGAAGTGAAGAAGTTGTTGTATATTCTATTTCGTTATCAAGTTGGCATAATCCTCTAATTCACTAACAACACATGTTGCGAATCACCTATTACCTATTTATACATATGCTGTTCGAAGTTCGATTCAAGAACAGGACGGACACTACCTTTTTATAAAATTATTGAGCTATGTCTCTCTTTTATTGTAATTTTTACGTCGCTAGTTATTTAATTTTCATATGGGTTGAAGAAGGCACTAGCCTAAGTTATTTAGTTTAATAACACTTTTAATGCTTCTTCAATGGCTTCTTTTAATTCATTTTTCGATTGATCAAATAATGTTCCAGAACTATTAGGAAATCCGCTATAGTAATACCATAATGAAATAGTGTCTGCATAAAATTCGTCGTCATGTTTTGGACCTTCGTAATTAATTGCTTTGAGAACGGTACTCTTTTTCCATACAGTTTTCAGAAGTTAATTCTTCAAATTCATCACCGTCAATGTCTCTGCAAATCCAAATCCTTAGATTTTGCTTACCGTGGCTTTCAAATTCTGTGACATATTTTCTTTGAAGGACAGTACTCCAGCGTTCTCCTAATTTCTCCAATGCAATGATATTACTTTTAAGTTCTTCGTTAAACTCACTTTTTGGTACAAAGATATAGTTGTCATCAGAAGTATTGTCCTTATGTTTAAACAACTTTTTAAACGAATCTAACATACTTTTCCCGCCAATCCTTAAGTGTAAATATATAAATCTTTAAGTTAAGTAATAGTATTCCATAACCTTATTAGTAGCTCTTCGGTTTAAACATACTTATCCATTCGAATATCAGTCCACATCTTATCTTGCCAAAATGTGAAATTGTCAATACTGCCTATTTCCTTGTATCCGAGCTTCTGATAGAGCTTCTGGGCTTGTTTGTTAAATTCAAATACGCCTAATTCTATACGTTTAAGTCCCTCCTTCTTAATCTGTTCCTCCAAATATTGAATGGCTACATAACCAATACCTTTTCCCCGTCCTTCGTTTTCACCAATTGTGATACCAATCCAGGCAGTCCCAGGCTCTTTTTTGTAGAGATGGCTCGGATCTACCATATAGTTCATTTCACCGATCAACTGGTCATTCAGATATATTAGGTAGACATGATGGTTTTCCAGGCGTTTATTTAAATCATCCAAGGTCATATTATTCCTACGTTCCAATTCCGATTTGTTTTTGTTAGGACGAGTCAACGGAATTAAATGTGGGTCGTTTTCCCATCGATTAAAAACTTCTACAACGCTTGAGGTGGGGTCAGTTAATTTTATAAAATGAGTAGTCACTGTTGTTCTCTCCTATCTAATACATCTCATTTAAGCTCTCTATTAGTTGGTATTTATAACATGGTCTTACCTCTTTATTAGTTTAAATTCGTCTCATTCATTCAATGAAAAGGCAGGAGAAAYTGTTTTTCCTGAACGCATTCAAAAATCTCGTAATTTTAACAAGAATAAGATGCAAGAGCGATTTACTCAGCTGTAAAAGAAGGCAATGCTCAAGCAATGGATGAACTATTTCGAGTATTGAAGTCGACAACACTATTGGCTCCGGTGGTATATTCAGCTGGAACTACTGTCCTGACATTTGAATATGAATTAGCTCTATATCCAGGAGAAGATAAAGTATTTAACTTGGAACTTTGGGCACCGATGCCTACTTTCAGTGTTGTACCTGGTGGACAAGTTGCTACTACAATACAAATACCAGGTAGTATCCAACCATTTACCGCTACCATACTTGAAGCTGAAGGCTATATCCCTGATGCACAAGGAAATCCAACGGAACAAAAAGTGGATAAGAGATTAGACCAAGATTTTGGTCTTCGTCACATTGTTAGTTGGTATGGCAAAACGACCCATTGTTTAGAGTGCGTTATCAATATCAGTAATAGATGGAATAACAGGTAGAGTGTTTTTTTTACTCACCTGAATTCCAACACCGATCCTTCTTTAGGGTCGGTGTTTTTCTTTTGCAAAATTTATGATTGTTCTTTTTCATGAATATTGTTTAAGAGACTTCGCTCTCTTCAATCATCCGCATTAATAATAAGAAGTTCACGATGCTATACCGTGAACTTCTTATTTTATTTGCCTATCTCTCAACGATACTGCATCGTACATATAGTTATTTAAGATGCTGCACGTTTACAGACAGAATTTCTATTAATTGATCCCTGTTTATTAATCTCACATTATTAGTAGCAGCCAATTGTTTCGCAGCTGCTGTAAAGTAATTATTTGTTACTACCCATGCCTCATCAGCTTTATAATGTGGTTTTGCTGAAGAAACTTCCTGGACTGCTTTTAGTCCAACAGTCTTAGCATAGCGTTTTGCTTGTACGACTATTTTTCTTGAACTTTTATGTAGAACTAAATCAGCACCGAAATCTCCCGAAACGGGCGTTTCTTTAACTATGTATCCCATTGAACTGTAACGCAGCATTAGAAATTTCTCGAATTGTATACCCGTCATCTTATCAACTTCTAAAATACCTGAAAGATTAATCTTCTTTCGCCTAGCAGCGTTCATATATCCGTACACGATTAAAATGGCAGAAAGAATAACCACACCCACGGATACAGTAGCGAAAAGGGATTTCGTCATTAAGTATCCCGCCACTAGAACAAATACTACAAGACCCCCAATAAGCTCACTGAGAGGATCTTTCTTTTTCCTCCTTGTCATAATACTCCTCCTTTCTATTAGTAATTACATCATATCAAATTTTTGCCATTTACTTTCAAACGATACATAAAAGAAACGTTAGGAAAAAGAGATCACTTGTTCAGGTATCTTCCTCACAGAAAACATTCGCTAAGGTATGTTCAGAAAACCAGGAGTTAATGAACACACTATATTTACAGTGTTTTGTGAGGGT
>NZ_JBFUKT010000170.1:0-7036 GCF_056400705.1 Paenisporosarcina sp. P5_A11 | reverse complement strand
GTATTCACTTGAACTTTGTGGAGGGTGTCACGTAACGAATACTTCACAAATTGGATTCTTTAAACTCGTAAGTGAAAGCGGGATTGGTGCTGGAACTCGTCGAATTGAAGCAGTAACTGGTAAAGCTGCTTATCAACTTGTTAAAGAAGTAGAAGGTGTATTAGAAGAGGCTTCAGCAACTTTAAAAGCTAATCCAAAAGAATTGGTTGCTCGCGTTCAAGGATTGCAACAAGAACTTCGTCAAGTTCAGCGTGAAAACGAATCACTATCAGCAAAAATTGCTAATAGCCAAGCTTCTTCTATTTTAGAACAGGCACAACAAATTGATGGTGTAACCGTTTTGGCAGCACGCGTACAAGTAAAAGATAATAACCAACTTCGTCAAATGATGGACGACTTGAAATCTAAGATGACTGAATCTGTCATAGTATTAGGTTCATCTGAAGGCGAAAAAGTCATGTTGATTGCTGGTGTAACAAATGACTTAAGTGGTGGAAAATATCATGCAGGAAATATTGTAAAACATGTTGCTGAACAATGTGATGGTAAAGGCGGCGGTCGTCCAGATATGGCTATGGCTGGTGCAAAAGATTCGTCGAAACTTGAAGCTGCGTTACATTCTGTGTATGATTATGTCGAATCCGTTTAATTAATAGTTGAAATCGGTTATACTTAACAAGTATTATAAATATGCTTGTACAAGACAATTAGATTTAACTCCGAAAGCGTGGTGCTGATCATGAATTCATTTGATAAAACGATGAAGTTTAATTTTCCGGAAGAGTCTATGGAACAAGAAGTAAAGCAAGTCATGCTTCATGTCCATTCGGCGCTTGAAGAGAAAGGGTATAACCCAATCAATCAAATAGTCGGTTACTTACTTTCGGGTGATCCGGCATATATTCCTCGCCATCAGGATGCAAGAAATTTAATCCGAAAGCTTGAGCGGGATGAAATCCTGGAAGAACTTGTTAAGTTTTACATCAAGAAGAATAACGAGGCATAGTGTATGAGAGTAATGGGATTAGATGTTGGGACGAAAACAGTAGGTGTTGCAATTAGTGATGCTTTCGGTTGGACAGCCCAAGGGATTGAGACTATCAAAATTGACGAGGCAAATGAAATATTTGGCATCGAACGAATTGCTGAACTAATGAAATTGCATGAAGTATCGTCTTTTGTGGTTGGATATCCAAAGAACATGAACAATTCGATTGGCCCGCGTGCTGAAGCATCAGAACGCTATGCGGAATTGTTACGTCAAACATTCGACAAACCAGTTGTTCTTTGGGACGAACGTTTAACTACATCGGCTGCGGAAAAAATGCTCATTAGTGCAGATGTCAGTCGAAAAAAACGAAAAGAAGTCATTGATAAAATGGCTGCAATGATGATTTTACAAGGCTATTTAGATAGTCAATCTATTAAGAGGTGATCGAACATGGACCACGGACAACAAAACATTACAGTAGTTGATGATAACGGTACTGAACAATTATGCGAGATACTATTTACTTTTGAATCAGAAGAATTCAGCAAATCTTATGTACTTTATTATCCAATAGGTGCTGAAGAAGATGAAAACGAAGAAATTGAAATTCATGCTTCTGCTTTTACTCCATCTGAAGACGGTAACGACGGTGAACTTATGCCGATCGAGTCTGACGAAGAGTGGGCAATGATCGAAGAAATGTTAAACACATTCTTAGAAGAAGAAGAAGAAGAAGAAGAAGAAAAATAATCTTAACCTAAAATAAGGCGGAATGATGACAAATCATTCCGCCTTTTTCTTTTTTGTAAAAATCTTGTATAATAAATGTCAGATAGAAGGGGGTAACCCATGGAAAAAGAATCAAAGAAAGACATTATGTTTAATCGAATGAAAGAAAAGAAAAAAGAGGTTAAAATCGTTAGACGTATCGTCCTTGTGATTGTACTAATTGTATTAATAGTTGGAGGAATTGCCGGCTACAGCGGATACACATATGTCAAAAGCGCATTGCAACCAGTCGACAAAAATGCAGAAGACACCATTCCTGTAAATGTCGAAATTGGGTCGAATCTCGATTCGATAGCAACGTTACTTGAGAAAAATGGAATCATTAAAGATGCTCGTGTCTTCAAGTATTATGCGAAGTTTAATAATGAATCAGATTTCCAAGCTGGTAAATATGATTTAGCTAAATCTATGACACTTGATGAGATAATGCAAAGTTTAAAAACCGGAAAAGTCTACCGAGAACCAATCTTTAGCATGACAATTCCTGAGGGACGAACTCTTGAAGAAATTTCGGTACGAGTGGAAGAAAAAACGTCGTATAGTGCAAAAGAATTTATGGATCTTGTAACAAACCAAGAATTTATCGATGAAATGATAGTTAAATATCCTGATCTATTAACTGATGAGATTAAAGGGAAAAGTTTGCGTCATGACTTAGAAGGATACTTATTCCCAGCAACTTATTCTTATTATGAAGAAAATCCTACTTTGGAATCTATTGTTGATGAAATGTTAAAAACAACATCTAAATCGATTACACCATATGTGGAAAAACTTGAAGAAAAAGAAAAATCAGTCCATTGGTTACTGACATTCGCATCATTACTTGAAGAAGAAGCGACTGCAGATACAGACCGAGAGACTATCGCAAGTGTCTTTAATAACCGAATGAAAGCGGACATGCCTTTGCAAACAGATCCAACGGTTCTTTATGCACTAGGTGAACATAAGGATCGAGTACTGTATGATGACTTAGAAATTGACCATCCGTATAATACATACAAAATCCAAGGACTACCACCAGGTCCAATTTCAAATCCGGGAACAGCATCCATCGATGCGGTGTTAAATGCTTCAGACACTGATTATTTATTCTTCTTGGCTGATAAAAAAGGCAAAAATCATTTCTCCAAAAAATATGAAGAACATTTAGAGAAAATCGAAAAATATTTACGTTAAACAAACAGCATTGTCAGATCCAGAAGGGAAGCCTATCGCTTTCCTTCTTTTTTTATGATAAGATTGGGTGTAATTTTTGTGGATTAAAAGGAGTAAAAATTGACATGACAACTTCACATCCCTACATCACTACTTATATTAAGAAAAGGTCAGATTTTCTTTCTAATATGGAACAATTCGCTAAGGAGCAACACATTCCCATAATGGAACTCGTTGCGATTGAATCACTTTTGCAATTTTTACGAATGCAACAACCGAAATCTATTTTAGAAGTTGGTTCTGCGATTGGTTATTCAGCGATACGAATGGCATTAACATTACCTGAAGCTGTTATAACCACCATTGAAAAAGATGAAAGTCGTTTTCAGCTGGCTTCAACCTATTTGGACCAAGCTGGATTGACGGGCAGGATTCAAATAGTTCATGGCGATGCACTTGAAATTGATATGAATAATTTTAAGCTAAATCACTATGATGCTTTATTTATTGATGCTGCAAAAGGACAATATCAACGTTTTTTTGACAAGTTCTCACCACTCGTTCCAAGCGGTGGTGTTATTTATTGTGATAACATGCTCATGCATGGTTTTACAGAAATAGATATTAAAGAAGTACCAAGAAGAAAACGAACGATGGTCCGTAATCTGCAACAGTTTACACAGTGGCTTATGAACCATGAAGAATATGAAACAACATTCCTACCAATTGGTGATGGAATCACGATTAGTATAAAGAGGTGACAATCATGAAAAAACCAGAATTACTGGTAACACCACATTCTGTGGCCCATATGGAACAATTAATTGAGGCTGGTGCAGATGCTTTTTTAGTTGGGGAACAACAATTCGGATTACGTTTAGCAGGAGAATTTACAATAGCTGATATTGAAAAATCAGTTAAACTTGCTCATGCTTCGAACAAGAAAGTATATGTGGCAATGAACGCCCTCTATCATAACGATCATATCGATTTATTGAGTCCCTATATGGAAAAACTAGCTTCTTTCAAAGTGGATGGAATTACTTTTGGAGATCCAGCAGTGGTTATGGTTAAAAGAGAAGCCAACCTGGATATTCCGCTTCATTGGAACACAGAGATGACGGCTACAAATTGGTTCACTGCTAATTATTGGGGTAAGCGCGGTTCAAATCGTGCCGTTTTGGCTCGAGAATTAAGCATGGATGAAGTAATAGAGATTAAAGAAAACGCTGAAGTTGCTATTGAAGTACAAGTACATGGAATGACATGTATGTTTCAATCTAAACGTTCGTTAATAGGCAATTACTTTTTGTACCAAGATAAGGCAATGGAAATTGAGAATCGTACCAGTCAGAAAAACATGTTTTTACACGACAAAGAACGCCACAATAAATACCCGATTTTTGAAGATGCAAATGGCACACATATTTTCAGTCCAAATGATATGTGTATGATTGACGAGTTAGGCGAGCTAATTGATGCTGGGATTGACTCCTTTAAAATAGATGGAGTATTGCAAGAGGCTACATATGTGACGAAAGTAACGAATCTTTATAGACAAGCAATTGATGCTTATATGGAATCATCTGCAGTATATGATGAGATAAAAAGTGATTTATTAACGGAGATTGAAGAAATGCAACCGGAACTTCGCCCACTTGATACCGGATTCTTCTTCAAAGAAACCGTGTATTAAGGAAGGGAGAATTTAAATGGCAATGCTACAATATGACCGAATTAGTAAAATTATTGATGGCAAACGCGTTATAGTTAAAAAGCCAGAACTCCTCGCTCCTGCAGGAGACTTAGAGAAACTTAAAATTGCCGTTCATTATGGTGCAGACGCAGTCTTTATCGGAGGACGTGAATTTGGATTGCGTTCTAATGCAGGGAATTTCTCAATAGCAGAAATGCGTGAAGCAGTAGAATTTGCAAACAATTATGATGCGAAAATTTATGTGACAACCAATATTTTTGCCCACAATGAAAATATGGACGGTTTAGCAGAATATTTAATGGATATTGAATCGGCTGGTGTGACTGGCATTATTGTGGCTGATCCATTAATTATCGAAACCTGTCGTAGTAACGCACCGAAACTTGAAATTCATTTAAGTACACAACAATCATTATCGAACTGGAAAGCAGTGCAATACTGGAAAGATGAAGGATTACACCGTGTCGTCCTTGCTCGTGAAACGAGTGGCGATGAAATTCAGGAAATGAAAGATAAAGTTGATATTGAAATTGAAGCTTTCATTCATGGAGCTATGTGTATTGCCTACAGTGGCCGCTGCACATTATCAAATCATATGACTGCCCGTGACTCAAATCGAGGCGGCTGTTGCCAATCTTGTCGTTGGGATTACGATTTGTATGAAGTGAAAGACGGAGAACAAGATGCACTTTTTGCAGATGGAGACGCACCATTTGCTATGAGTCCGAAAGACTTAAAATTAGTTGAATCGATTCCTCGGATGATTGAACTCGGTATCGACTCGTTGAAAATCGAAGGGCGAATGAAATCGATTCATTACGTAGCTACTGTGGTGAGCGTATACCGAAAAGTAATTGACGAATATTGTGCAGATCCAGATAACTTCCGAATCAAACGCGAATGGTTAGAAGAATTGGAAAAATGCGCAAACCGTGATGCAGCTAGCGCTTTCTTTGAAGGAGAACCTTCATATGAAGAACAGATGTATGGCATCCATGGTAGAAAAACATCCACTGACTTTATCGGTCTTGTGATGGATTATGATTATGAAACAAAAATGGTAACCCTTCAACAACGAAATTATTTTACAAAAGGTCAGGAAGTAGAATTTTTTGGACCTGGTATTGAAAATTTCCGCATGACCATTACAAATTTATGGGATGAAAAGGGGAACGACTTGGATGTAGCACGTCATCCTTTGCAAATTGTCCGTTTCAAATCCGACATCCCAGTACGACCAAATAACATGATGAGAAAGGAGCTTGTACGATGACATTTAAGCGCCCGATTGTTATTGGTATCGCTGGTGGCTCTGGTTCAGGGAAAACGAGTGTTACCAAGGCTATTTATGACGTATATAAAGAAAAATCAGTTGTAGTAATCGAACAGGATTACTATTATAAAGATCAAAGTCATTTGGAATTTGAGGAACGTCTCGCAACGAACTATGATCATCCTCATGCATTTGATAACGAACTACTTATAGAACATATAAATCAACTTTTGAGCAGACATGCAATTGAAAAACCTGTATATAATTACGAAATTCATACACGTTCGCCCGAAAAAATTGTAATTGAACCACAAGATGTTATTATATTAGAAGGTATTTTGGTTTTAGATGATGAGCGCTTGCGCGAATTAATGGATATCAAATTATTTGTTGATACAGATTCTGATTTGCGTATTATTCGACGCATTATGAGAGACATCAATGAACGTGGCCGTTCCATTGAATCAGTAGTCGAACAATACCTATCAGTAGTGCGACCAATGCATAATCAGTTTATTGAACCAACAAAACGATACGCAGACATTATCATTCCTGAAGGTGGACAAAACCAAGTTGCGATAGATTTGATGGTTACAAAAATTAAAACAATTCTTGAATCTGATATCATTGTGTAATATGATGTGTAAAGACTGACAATATTATCTAAATAATATGCCTCATATTCAGACTCGACAAGGCATATTATTTTTATGAGCTAGCTAGCAAGTAGTTGAAGGAGTGAAAGTAATTGGCAACTGAAAAACAATATCCAATGACCGTTGCTGGAAAGCAAAAGTTAGCGGACGAATTAGATTTTTTAAAAACAGTTAAACGTAAAGAAGTAGTGGAACGTATCAAAGTTGCAAGAAGCTTCGGAGACTTATCGGAGAACTCTGAGTACGATTCTGCAAAAGAAGACCAAGCATTCGTTGAAGGGCGTATTGTAACCTTAGAATCTATGATTCGTAATGCGGTCATTATCGAAGGAAATGGGCAAGACAACGATATCGTATCTTTAGGAAAAACAGTTTCTTTTATTGAAGTTCCAGATGGCGAAGAAGAAACTTATACAATCGTAGGATCAGCAGAAGCAGACCCAATTGAAGGG
>NZ_JBFUKT010000169.1:0-7166 GCF_056400705.1 Paenisporosarcina sp. P5_A11 | reverse complement strand
GGCAATTGTCCGAGTAGGCGGTGAAATTCAACACTATAGAGGGAAGAACCAGTTGCGAATTAAGAGTATTCGTGTCGTAAAAGAAGAAGAGGGAATTTCGCTAGCGGATTTAGTACCATCTGCTGAAAAGCCGAAAGAAGTATTGTTTGAGGAATTAATGCAATTTTTCTTCGAAATGAAAAATCCCGCCATTCAACGAATTACTCGACACTTGTTGAAAAAACATCAGGCAGCCATCATGACTTATCCAGCAGCTACTAAAAATCACCATGACTACGTTTCGGGATTAATTGATCATGTTGTATCGATGTTGAAACTAGGGAAGTCTTTGTGTGAGTTATATCCATCACTAAATAAAGATTTACTATATGCAGGCATCATTTTACATGATGTTGGTAAAGTAACGGAGTTATCAGGACCTATTGCTACTTCTTATACGATTGAAGGCAATTTACTGGGTCATATTACAATTATGGTAAATGAAATTTCAAAAGCTGCAGAAGAATTGCAAATTGAAGGAGAAGAGGTCATGCTTCTTCAACATATGGTGCTATCTCATCATGGTAAAGAAGAATGGGGAAGCCCCAAAAGACCAATGCTACGTGAAGCGGAAATGCTTCACTACATCGATAATATTGATGCGAAAATGAACATGCTAGACCGTGCATTAAATAAAACGAATCCTGGTGAGTTCTCAGAGCGACTATTCCCGCTCGAAAATCGTTCATTCTATAAACCAACATTTGAGTAAGAAAAGCGTGATGGAGCATTTTAGGGCGACACCGGCGCTGGAAGATTCGAAACGGGAACTTGTTCCCGATTGAAATGGAAGGAAGGCTAAGCTCGTGACTTCGTGGTGCTCCTGCGGTTACACGTCGCAAAACGCAGTGCTAAGAAATTTCGCAAAGCCTTCATGACCCACGTCCAGTGGCCCCAAGCTTAGGTGCGGCCTGCCCCCGGGGAGCTAGACAGTAAGAAAAGTGTAACAGCGCACATACCTTATCAAAATAATAACTAAAAGGCGCTCCCATTTATGGGAGCGCCTTTAATGTGTAATCTTTTATTCAGCTGCAGCTGGTTCTGCTGGTTCAGGGTTTAAAATTTGATCGATTGCGCCTTTCAAATCTTCATCCTTGATCTTGATGTCAGCTTCTTTCATTAATTTCGATACTTTTGGAAGTAATGAACTAGTATCTGCTTTTTGTACTTTTAGAGTTTTCGTAATTTCAGCTTTATTTTCTTCTAACGTGCCAATATCTTTTTCACGTTTGTCTGTAACTTCAATGATGTGGAATCCGAATTCCGATTTCACAGGCTCACTAATAGTATTCTTTTCTAAAGCCAACGCAGCATCAGAAAATTCTTTTACCATTTTATCTGGTGTGAACCAACCAAGTTCGCCACCTGATTCTTGTGCAGCTTGCTCAGTAGAATATTCTTTAGCTACTTTAGCAAAGTCAGCGCCTTTTTCAAGCTTAGCTTTAACTTCTTTAGCTGTTGCTTCGTCAGCAACTAAAACATGACGTGCATTTAACTCTGTTTGCATGTTTTTATATTGAGCTTCAACTTCTTTATCTGTAACTTTAATGCCTTCAGTCAAAGCTTTTTCTTGCAATAAATTCAAACGGATATACTTTTTATAGCCTTCTTCAGTTTGACCTTGTTGTTCAAGGTATTGAGCAAAGCCTTCGCCCATTTCTTTTTTCTCTTTGTCAAATTGAGCCTTTACTTCTTTGTCTGAAACTTCATATTCTGAAGCTAAGACTTTTTCGATAATTAATACTTGAAGTGCTTGTTTACCAACAGACTGTTTCATTTCGTCATATAATTCATTTTTTGAAATATCGCCAGCTTTAGAAGTGACAATTGCAGGTGAATCATCAGATGCAGAGTCACCGCTACAAGCTGATAAAGCTAAAACTGATGCTGCTAAAGTTAATGTTAATACGGATTTTTTCATGGGAAATCTCTCCTAACTTCTCTTCTTGATGCAGTGTTTACTATAACATAAACGAAGAAAAAACAAAAATGGTTCCCATATTTGCCTACGAAAGACAAACAAAGGAGCATACTCTAACAAAGAGAGAGGGGGTGTGCGAAGTGAGTGGTGGACATCATGAACAATCTGGCTTTGCGTTAATTGTAGTTCTATTTATCTTATTAATTATCGTTGGTGCAGCGTTCTTGTGCTAATGAAGAAGAGTGGAGAGTGCTGTTTTAGTGCTTGAAACCAACTATAAAGCCTCCAATAAAGGCTTTTTTACCTAGATTCTTACTGGTAAAAAGAAAAAGTCCATTTGCCTAGTTCAGGCGAATGGACTTTTTTATGCTGTAAATAAAATTTCTACATAAAAGGAAACAAGTAAAATCGTTACCAATACATTTATTGTTCTGAAAATCTTATTTTGCTTTTCTTCAGGAATTTCTCGTTGTGCACATAACGCATAGGTCATGCGATTAATTTGGAATAAATACACTATCGAGAATAGCACTACTATTGTGATAATCACGCTTATTCCTCCCCTCTGCCAATCTATACAATCATATCAAAATCACGAGAAAAAGAACAGTAAACTGACTAGATAGTAGGAGGGACTAAAATTTCATATCCAGTTTCCGTTTCTTCAATCAACGCTTTTTTCGGTGACCGAGCAAGATTCTTAATATATAACAAATCAATTAGACAAAGACCACAATGGTATGAAAGCAGCATTGTAAAGTAATGTCCAAATTCCGGAAGCGTAAATGCACCCGTAATTAAAATGGTGTTAATGATAAAAAATGGAGCAAGTAAAGCGAATAAGAAAAGTGTCTTTGGAACCGGTTCTTTAACACGAATAGATAAAATTGGAATAATACCAAATTGTGTTTTTACAGAAAAATGAATTCGATTACGATAACGAATCAATGGTAGGTAATGAATAGCTTTATGTGTCGGATATAATAAAATAAAACTTAGTAGAAAAATTATAAATCTATCATCAGAAAGGGGATTATCGTTTAATATTTCAATAACTACATAGAAAAATGAAAATACGGCAAGGACAAGTAACAATGACAACATGAAAATACGATCGAAGCCGTATTGTTTTTTTACGTTAATGGTTTTCCAGCAGTGCAATGTATGCAACTCCTATAATAAAATAATATGCTTGCAGATACATACATTACGATGTTTTGGGTAAAAAAGCAAGTCTACTAATATTACATTTTAGACAGCGTTTTCATCCATTTAGATTACTTAGTTTTACCTCACTGTTGGTCTGATATTATCAATCTTTTCATCGAAGCTTTTATCTATGTTTTTGAATGAGTGTTCAAATATCCCCATGAAGTCATCACCGTAAATATTACGAATCACAGCCATTACTTCCATAAATTCTGGAAATCTCCCGTACAAGTCTTTAAGAGGAAGAGAACCTTCAATTACGGAATGTTGGGAGTCATGGTAGTGTTCAATCATATTCATCAATAACTCTTGGCCTTGTTCTGTAAGTTCGACATATGTATTCCGTTTATCAGCTTCACGTTTTGAAAAAGATAAAAGTCCTCGTTCTTCTAATTTTTTTGAAAAATTAAATGCAGTAGACACATGCATTACACCAAACTTTGCTACATCTGAAATAGAAGCACCTTTTAAATGATAAGAAATCCATAAAATATGATGTTCATTAATATTCAAATTATAAGGTTTTATCCACTGCTGCCAATCTTTTTCCACTGCTTTCCAAAGTGCTTTCGACAGCTGTGCAATCCGCTGGCTGTAGAGCATTGCCTCTTTCATTGTGTACATTTGTTCAGACATGTCGCCACCTTCTTCCGCGAAAATCATTTTCTATCATTATAGCAATAAAGTAAAGTCCTGCATAGTTGGAATTTTTGAAATATTATGATGACAATAATAATTTTTATAAATCATCCAATAATAGCTTTACATTATTTTTCTGACTATGTGTGTTGAAGCAGATTATCAAAAAAAAAGTCCTACAAATAAATGTAGGACAGAGATTTACCTTCAGTTAATAGGCGAAGGGTTTTTTTGATATTTAGCTATCGATTTTTCTAATTCTTCCATAGCCATTTGAATTGAAGAAATTTCATTTTGCAAATTTTCTTGTATTGGCTCGGTTTGATTCTGCCACAATTGAACAGACTGTTTTAATTCATCAATCGTTTGTGGAATTTCTGTTTTCGTTTCTTTTGATAAGCGGGCAATAGATTGTTTTAAATCACTTATTTGAAATTTCACTTGAGATAATTTTTCTTTCCAATCTGAAGATGCAGTTTTGACATTAGATCGTAATTCGCTACCAGATTGAGGAGTAGAGAATAAGGCAGCTGCTGATCCTGCAACAACACCTGTTACTAAACCGATAAAAAATGTAGATGCTTTCATTTTAGAAGCACTCCCTTCATATATATGTATACTATTCCTTCATTTCAATTAATTAAAACATGTTGGACAAGCTAAGACAACACGAAATGCAAAAAGCGCTATTCTAGGTCGTCAAATTGCCTTGGAAGAAAAGAGTCAAAACTCGTTTTTGAATGAGTTTTAAGGTTCGAAGGCTAAGACCGTGAGGTCGAGGTGCTCCTGCGGTTACTCGTCGCAAAATGCAGTGCTAAGAAATTTCGCAAAGCCTTCATGACCCACATCCTGTGGGCCCAAGCTTAGGTGCGAGTTGGTGCTTGTAACAAGAAAAATCGGAAATTGAAACGGCAATCTAGGTGACGACTAGCCTTTTAACGAGCGAATAAGAAAACGCCATTCGAATTCGGAAGTGAGGTAAAAAAAATGGCCTGCCGAGAATGGCAGACCACTTATATATTTAGTTTGAAAGAGCTGTTTTAAATTTCGATCTTTTCACCAATTGAGTTACAATCGGGAAAATAAAGACAAATGCGATGGAATTTAATGCAACTGTTGGTAAGACTACCGTTGTAACAAGGAACCCAAACGATAAAGGAATTTCTACACCGAGTACAAAAATCGCAACGGACAAGAAAATAACGCCTGATAAGAATGTGCCAACTGCTGTAAGTGCTACTGCAACAGGAAGTTTTGTCGTTAAATGTTTCAACGCCACAACTACTGCAAAAAATACAAATGCGGTAATGAATTTATCGACGACGTTAGGAATAAATCCTGCTGGGAAAGTAGAAAACAGCCCAGATATAACGCCAGTAGTAATTGCTAATAGAAAGACATGTGATACTTTAGGGAAAAGTAGAATCCCAATAAACATCATCGTTAACATAAAGTCTGGTTTCATCCCACCATTAAAACCTGGGATTACTAAGTACAATGCTGCTCCTACACTAACCAGTAGGGACATTAACACTAAATTTTTTGTATTCATTTTCTCATCTCTCCTCAACTATTCTAATGTGATTTTTGGATTCTCCTGAGGTATCCTGTGATCGACAGCGAGAAACTTATATTTCATGTTACAGTTTAATAGCGATAAATGCAAGATTACTTGCTTAGATTTAATCGGATTTGTTCAGCATACTCTGCAAACATTTCGCTCGTATACTGTTTTTCTTTTGTTTGCCATGAAGCTTTAAAACCATCTGTTTGATCATATCTCGGTATAAAATGAAGATGAAAATGGAAAACACTTTGTCCAGCAGGAGCACCGTTGTTATTCAGTAAATTTAAGCCAACTGGTTGGAATGAAGCTTTAAGCGAATTAGCAATTTTCGGCGCAACGGAAAATAATTGTCCCGCTACTTCAGAGGACATGTCATAGACGTTTTCATGATGTTTTTTTGGAATTAATAATGTATGGCCTTTTGTAAGGGGCATAATATCCATAAAGGCTAACACATGTTCATCTTCATACACTTTAGTACTTGGAATCGAACCGTCTACAATTTTACAAAACAAACAATCATTCATTGCGGTCACGTCCTTTCATGATATGGTCCTAAGTTTATCATAAATGGAAGTGACTAGTGAAAAGCTAATTCGTTATTTTTTTGTTAAGATATAGAATAAAAGGGGTGCATTTGATGAACGTATTAGAAGTAAGTGGAGTTACAGGTGGCTATACTCGTAAACCGATCATTCATGATTTATCTTTTTCAATCGCACCCGGAGAATTAGTCGGTCTAATAGGACTGAATGGGGCAGGGAAAAGCACAACAATTAAGCACATTATTGGATTAATGAATCCAAAAGACGGAGAAATCCGGTTAAACAAAGTGACGATGGAAGAAGACATGGATGCGTATCGTTCTTCGTTTTCATATATTCCTGAAACACCTGTATTGTATGACGAATTAACCTTAAAGGAACATTTGGAACTTACAGCTATGGCGTATGGTTTGGATGAAGCAACATTAGCCGCTCGGTCCGAAGTACTTTTAAAAGAATTTCGAATGGAAAAACGTTTAAATTGGTTTCCATCACACTTTTCTAAAGGAATGCGTCAAAAAGTGATGATCATGTGTGCATTCTTAGTGAATCCTTCCTTATATATTATTGATGAACCTTTCGTTGGGCTGGACCCATTAGGAATTCAATCGTTGCTTGATCAAATGAACGAAAAGAAACAAACGGGTGCTTCCGTTCTAATGTCTACACATATTTTATCTACAGCAGAACGGTATTGTGACCGCATTTTGTTATTGCACAATGGTCGAATTCGGGCACAAGGGACAATGAAAGATTTACGAGTTGCATTTAACATGCCACTAGCTACTCTCGATGACTTGTACATCGCGATGACTAAGGAGCGAGACAATGAAGAACCTACATGACGTCTGGCGTAAACGGTTTCTTCATTACGTAAACGAACTTCAAAAATACTTAAAATATGTTTTCACTGGTCATCTTGCTATTGTTGTAGTGTTCGTACTTGGAGCAGGTGGTTATCAATATAGTGAATGGTTAAAAACGGTACCAAGTGATTTTCCAGGTACTTGGTTGGTAGCAACTGTTATTGGAGTTTTACTTTCATATAGTATGCCAACAACATTGATACGTGAACCAGACCAAGTGTATCTACTGCCACTTGAAACGAAATTAATGACGTATATGAAAAAGGCATTGTCGTGGACGTTCTGGTCACAACTTTTTATCGTAATCGTGCCATTTATCGTGGCAATTCCGTTATTGAGTCAAGTGAGTAAAGTTCAGCCTAAAACACTAGGTCTTGTAT
>NZ_JBFUKT010000168.1:0-7259 GCF_056400705.1 Paenisporosarcina sp. P5_A11 | reverse complement strand
GAATACACATGTGCATTCGGGGCAGGTATTCTTTTCGTCTCTCTAATACCAACCATAACCAGTAAAGCAGCGATTGCGATTACCACTGAAGTGATGACAAAGGTATATTGAAAACCGAATGAATCAGCGAGCAAGCCCCCTAACACTGGTCCGAATAATGTACCCGAAACACTACCCATTTGAAGAGTACCAAGCGTTTTACCTGCAACTTCTTTTGCTGTTTGTGAACTAATAAATGCAAGAGAAGTCGGTATAAACCCGGTGACTACACCCATAAATAGTCGTAAAAAGAAGAAAGCTTCAACAGAGTGAACAAAACCCATTAACAAAATACTTATTGAAATACCGAATCCAGTAATTATTAGTATAGGTTTATAGCCAAAGCGATCTGCGATACGTCCCCAGATGGGAGACATAAGGAATGCGGAAACGAATGTGATACCGAACACGAGACCTGACCATTTCTGTACATAAGCGTCCGAAAATTCACCCATGGTATCTATATAAAGTGACAAAAAAGGCATAATCATCGTTGCCGTTCCTGCAACTAAAAAGTTTGAAATCCATATGATATAAAAATTTCTTTTCTTTCTATCCAAAAAATCCCTTCTTTCATTTGTAGCAATAAAGTGCCTCTAATTATTCATTATAAAACATTTCGCCTTACGAAGGAAGGGGAGAGACTTAATTACTGAAAATATAAGCTAAATATGATAGACTAATTTAGGGTGAAATGAACATGGAAAAACGAGGATGGCTGTTATTAATTAGTATAATTGTCCTTTTATCAGGATGCGGCACTAAAGAAAGTGTCGATGTAGAGAAGGCAGAAAAGCCGAGTGAAGAAACAAAACAAACTACAACTAAGGGAGAGAGCGCTATGTATCCACAATTATCAAAAGAAGTTGCTTCAAACGAAGCTTTAGTCGTAATGAACACAACTATGGGAGCTATTAAAATCAAACTATTCCCAGAGGTTGCTCCAAAAACTGTAGAAAACTTTATTACACACGCTGAAAACGGATACTACGATGGTATTATTTTCCACCGTATTATCAAAGATTTCATGATTCAAGGTGGAGATCCAACTGGAACTGGTATGGGCGGAGAAAGCATTTACGGAAAAACATTTGCTGACGAATTCTCTGATAAAGCATTTAACTTACGCGGTGCACTATCAATGGCTAATGCTGGACCTGGCACAAATGGTAGCCAATTCTTTATCGTTCAAGCAAATCGTGTAGATTCTAGCATGTTAAGCCAAATGAAAAAAGCTGGATACCCAGAAGAAATTATTGAAGCATATTCTACAAATGGTGGGACACCTTGGTTGGATAACAAACACACAGTATTTGGACAAGTTATCGAAGGGCTAGAAGTTGTTGACAAAATGACAACAGTTAAGAGAAACGGTAGCGATAAACCTCTTGAAGACATTAAGATTGAATCTATCGAAATTCTTCAAAAATAAGTTAGGAAGTGTTCAACTTGAACGCATGGATAGTTAACTTTCTGTATTTTCCAGAAGATAAATCTGCCTATATTCCTGCTGCATTTCAATTCTTGATTTTTGCCATTCTTTGCGTCTTGGCTTTTCGTTGGATCGTCAAAATTTCCAAAAAGCAAGAAGTGAAAACTAAGGAATTAGAAGAACGTATTCTACGTGAACGCCAATTGAAAAAACAAAAAGATCAATATTAAATTGAAAAAGGCTTAACCAATTACAAATGGTTAAGCCTTTTTCTTATGTTAAAAGAAAGTAAAAGTTTTTCCGAGCTACACCTTCGTACATGGAGCAGCTATGTCTGGCTACCAACGCCAGCTCGCACCTAAGATTGGGCCACAGGATGTGGGTCATGAAAGCGTTGCGATAGGACGTCGCGAACTTAGCCTTCCTTCACTAACATGTGGCGAAAGCAGGCTTTCGCATCGGTCCTTCCAGCACCGATGTCGATCTTATGTTAAAGCGGTTATGAAACGCAAAACACCATCTTCAAGTGTTTGACGTGGGCAAGCTACATTCATTCTCAAGAAGCCTTTTGCAGAATAGCCGTACTTGGAACCTGGTTCTAATGCAAGTTTCCCTTTGGTTAATAACTTGTCCATTATTTCTTTTTCTGATAATCCTGTGTCTCTGTAATCAATCCATAGCAAATAGGTCCCTTGTGGTTTGTTAATTTTTATTCCTGCAACAGATTGTGTGATTTTATTAATTGCATAGTCCATATGAGAAGAAAGGACGTTCATTAATTCATCTAACCAAGGACCACCATCTTCATAGGCAGCAGTTAAAGCAGCTGCAGCAAAAGGGCTAAGTTCCATTTGTCCATGAGCAAGTKCATTTTCTTTTAGTTTTTCACGTTTCTCAGGATCTGTCGCAATCATCACAGCGGCTTGTACACCTGCTAAATTAAACGTTTTGGTTGGAGCTACACAAGTTATAATTCTGTTTACTTCATCCCCTGCCAAAGTCGCCAATGGGATATGCTGATGTCCAGGGAACACTAAATCAGCGTGTATTTCATCCGATAAAATGAGAGTATCATACTTGGCACACAATCGAATAATTTCCTGTAACGTCTCTTTTGACCATACCATGCCACCTGGATTGTGTGGGTTACATAAAATAAATAATTTTACTCCTTGTTTCAATTGTTCCTCGAATGAATCAAAGTCCACTTGATAATTGCCTTTTTCTTCTATTAATAAACTTTCCACTATTTGGCGACCTAGTCTATCCGGAACTGAAAAGAACATAGGGTAAACGGGGGGAGTTATTAATATACGATCGTCTTTTTCTGTAAATGCTTCAACTACAGATGCAATTGCAGGAACTACCCCATGATGAAACAGCATCCATTCTGTTTGGGTGTGCCAATCATGTCGCTCTTCTAACCACGTGTGCACAGCTGTTTTACAACCTTCACACATATAGGAATAACCAAAGACAGGATGATCAATTCGGCTATGTAAGGCATCAGTAACTGCTTGAGGTGCGGCGAAGTCCATATCAGCTACCCACATTGGCAAAATGTCAGAAGCATCTTCAATCCCATATATCGTCTCCATTAAATCCCATTTAACAGAACGACTTTTACGTCGGTCAATCACTTGTTCAAAATTAGTCAAGGTAATTCCTTCTTTCCTTTTTATTGTGGAAGTATTGTATTCAGTTTGTTTTCATGTTTATAGAGTACGATTACTAGTCACGACAGGACGTCCTGAATCTAGCCTTCGTTCCTTTATTATGTTATCATAGCCTTTATTAAAGAAAAGCAAATAGGTGAAAAATGATGGAAAACATTGAAATGAATCGAAAATCGGTTAAGTTACTTCAAATGTGGGATCCTTTTAACATGGGTCCGGATGCATATGATACGGAAACAGCTGATGTTGTGGCTGCACTTCAAGGAATTGATCATCCTTCAGAACTTGCTAAACGCATTCAAGAAGTGTATGAACATTCTTATGAACAGTGGATTCCTCTTGAGCAATGTGTTCAAATTGCTTATAAACTAATAGCTGTTAAATATGAAGCAAAATGTATAGTTTAATCCGAGTTTCTTTTTGTATCTGGATAAAACAAAAGAGCATTCTCCCATTTGGGTGAATGCTCTTTCGTTTTTATGAATTAACTTGAAGCCCATCTAATAAATTAGAGACAGGAACTTCTAGTGCGTTAGATAATTTCAAAATGGTCTGTACGGAAGGAACTTCTGTACCGGCTTCATATTGTTCTAATTTCCTCGCACCTATTCTGGTTTTTAAAGATAAATCTTCTAAAGTCATATTACGTTCTTCCCGCAACAAGCGAAGTTGAGTGTGAAATTCTTGTTTCATCTTCATGCACTCCTTTCCATCATAGTAAGTATGCTACTTACTATCTTATCATACTCCACATACATGGATTATGTGAAATAAGTTGTTTTATAGACATAAGCTTACCCTCTGAATGCTGAAATAACAGCGTTTATAAAGACCAGAATGATGGCTACCGGAGCTAGGTAACGAACGATAAAATACCAAGACTTAAACGTGACAGGAGAAATATTTAATTCCTCGATCAGTTCTGATTTCTTAACAACGTATCCTGCAAAAATTGATATTAATAAAGCGCCTAAAGGTAAGCCTATACTACTTGTTAGGAAATCCGCAAAATCGAAGAATGTTTTTCCTAATATTTTAATATCGGAAAAAACACCGAAAGATAGAGCACTTGGAATACCTACTAAGAAAATCACTAAACCATAAATCCAGGCAGCTCGTTTCCGTTTATCGTATGCATTTTTTATCCCAATAGACACAACAGTTTCTAACATCGCAATTGAAGAAGTTAATGTTGCGAATAATAATAAGATAAAGAACATGAGCATAAAGAATGCACCAAAAGGAATTTGCTCGAACACGGCAGGTAAAATGATGAATACAAGTCCAGGACCTTCATCTGGTGAATAACCTAAAGCGAAAACTGCAGGGAAAATTACTAAACCTGCCATTAGAGAAATACCGATATTTAACATAGAAACACTGAACGCTGAACTGCCTAACTTTTGATCTTTAGGCAAATAAGAAGCATAAGTCATCATTCCAGCCACACCAACACTTAGAGAGAAGAATGCTTGTCCTAATGCCAATAACATGGTTTGAGCATTAAAGTAAGACCAATCTGGGACAAACATAAATTTAACGCCTTCCATTGCACCGTCTAATGTTAAAGAACGGATAACTAATACAACAAAGAATATTAATAGAGCGGGCATCATGATTCGACTGGCGCGTTCAATACCGCCTTCAATACCCCCACGTACAATGATGACAGTCAAAATCATAAAGACTGCTTGACCAATTAATACCTCCCAAGGATTTGAGATAATTGATTCAAATAACTTTCCGTAATCACTGTTTCCATTATTATCAAGACTGAACATTAAGGCTCTTCCTAAATAGGATAAAATCCATCCGCCAACCACACTGTAGAATGACAAAATGATGAATGAGAAAAAGAACCCAGACCAGCCAATAAAGTACCATTTTTTCCCTGGTGCTAATCTTTTAAAACTTGTCACTGCATCTGCGTGGCCTTTTCGACCAAGAACAAACTCTGCTAATAGAATTGGTAACCCAATTAATAATGTACTGATAATAAATAATAAGACAAATACGCTACCACCGTTTGTTCCTGCCATATATGGAAACTTCCATATTGCTCCAAGTCCAATCGCACTACCTGCAGCTGCGAGGACAAAGCCTATCTTTGATGCAAAATGATCGCGCTTTTCCATTTAACCCAACTCCTAAATTCTTTAAAGATTTTTCTAATACTACACGACAGGAATAAAAAAGAATATAACTTTTGAAACAATCATAGAAAAAGAAACGTATAACTTATAACAAATAGAGAGAGTGGAGGGGACGTATGGAAAAACCGGAATTGATTGACAGGGCGCAAAAAGGGGATAAAGTGGCTTATGGTGAATTAATGAACCTTCATCATCGCACAGTTGAGAAGTTCGCCTTTCAATGTGGCGTCAAAGCAGATGATGTTCAAGACGTCACACAAGAAGTTTTTATGAAATTATATAGATTTTTAAACCATTTTGGACAAGATCAATTTTCCATATGGTTATATAAAATCACCTTAAATATCACAAAAGATTATAATCGATTAGCAAATAGAGAAAAAGTAAAAGAAAGTAAAATCCAAGACGAAATCAACTTTGGAAAACCCAGAAAATTAACAGAATCAAAAATATTAGTATTCGAAGAGGATCGAGTACTTCATGAAGCTATTCAAGCATTAGAAGAAAAATATCGTATGCCTATTGTCTTATTCTATTTTCAGGAACTCACATATGATCAAATAGGTGAAGTTATGAATCTCCCGTTCGCAACAGTTAAAACACGTTTATTGAGCGCGGAAGACCAACTTAATTCCGGAATCGCTTTAATAGGTGGGGCCGAATATGACCAGAATCAACTAGAACAACAAATGACCTTATTAAAAAAATCATACAAGCGAGTTCCTTCTAAATTTAATGCAGACGAAGTAATGACTAATATCGAGGATGAAGATTTCCAACTACAGAATGGAACAGTCGTTGATTTAATCAAAACTCCCAAGCTGCAAAAAGTAAGGTTCTGGGCTGTCAGTTTAGCAAGTATCGTTTTAATAGGTATTTTGAGTGCTTCATTCATGAATGATCATGATGAGGAAAAGAACAGCACGGCTGCCGAATACGATCAGAAGGAAATAGAAGAACTCAAGAAAGACTATCAATCGGAGCGGGAAAAGAGACAGAAAATGCTGGGCTTGACGAATGAACAGTTCGATCATCTGGGCTTTGTAAAGTTTGCGGATAGTGAATTTGCACGTATCACACATCCTGACACTATAAAGAAGTCGATACTTTCCTTGAAAATAGCCTATGGAGAAACGATTAAGTATTTACTACTGCCTTCAGAAATGGTGACAAGACTTAAAAACAATAGCTCATTGAATGAAGAAATGAGTACAGGTTTTGTGGATGAACTGAGCAGTAAAATGGATGACTTGAAAATGGTCTATGATTTGGTCATTACTAAAAATAAGGAAATCTTAAATACAGCTAAAATGAACGGAAAACTTGATGCCGACTATTTGTATAGCCGTAGAAAAGATTTGCCTGAACCAGTGCAGCTGATGATTTCGAATGCTACTCAAGAAGGTATTCGGATTGAGGTGGCACCAAATCAAAAAGAATTTATAGCTGATATTGAAATGAATGATATGATATTCGGTCTGGATGGAAAGATAGCCCAGTCAGCCCTAAATTCATTGTATATTAAACAAATGGCTCCATTCACGTATGGAGGGGAACTAGTTTACGATACACAGGAATCAGCGTACATTTTGGAGTCTATAGAATATTCACTGATGAGCGTCAAACAGCGAGGTGAGTTGTACTCCGTAATAAAATCTTATTATGAAGACCTTGCTTATACATTGATTTTCGGCTCTTCCAACACAGCAGTTTTTTCAAATGGGAAAATTAAAGAGGAATATCAAACCGCATGGAATTATTTCCTTTTGATTCCTAGTGTATCACCAATGAAATATTACTTGAAACCTGTTGTCGATTCCTTAAGTGCGAATAATTGGGAAGTGAACGAAACTTACAAATTACTTGATTTCAATGATTTGAAGGATGCAGTCCGGCTTGCAGAAACGGGTGAACTCGCAAAATTAATGCCGACTGAGGAATTAGCGGACTCTGTAGAAG
>NZ_JBFUKT010000167.1:0-7266 GCF_056400705.1 Paenisporosarcina sp. P5_A11 | reverse complement strand
GTACACCATATGCTCAATCGCACTACAATAGTACATAAAATATATGTATACTAACTTTATTATATACTGGAAAGTAGAATCCAGGATATATTCTATATAGTTATACTTTTCTTAATAAAAAATCATGAAACATATATTGCGTTCTTACAGAGAAAAGATCCAGCAGCTAACAAGCGACTGAACCTTATTTTCTTATATTTTAACGTGAAGCTTTTCGTTCTTGTTGTTCCCATCTTTTGAGTGAAGGATAAGGATCATAAGCCCATTCTGTTCGTCCATTATATTTATACATCCCATAGTGAAGATGGGGAGGAAAACGACCACTAGTCCATTTCTTCCCATATCCTGTACTACCGACATAACCAATTATTGTCCCAGGTTTTATGATATCGCCTTTTTTAATGTCTTTGCTAAAGCTGGATAAATGAGCAAAGTAATGATACGTATTTTGTACATCACGAATACCTACTCGCCAACCTCCATATTCATTCCAACCCTTAGTTTCAATTAATCCGTATGTGGTTGCTCGCACAGGGACACCATAAGAGGCAAACAAATCAGTTCCTTCATGAATTCTGCGACCACCCCATCCTCTTCTGTCTCCCCAGGTGCTTCGGTAGCTATAATCTTGATTAACTGGAAGAGGAAAGGCGTTTTGATCTAATTTTAATGTCTCAAAATGTTCGTAAATCTTCGCAATCGTCATAATTTGGGTAACTGATTGTTCATTCTTATAGTATGCCTTTAATGCCCGTTTAAATTCTTTTTCACTATCTGAGTGATTGCTTAAGAAATGAGCCATGGTTAGCATCACGTCGTCATCATTTTTTTGATCTGCAAATCCGTCATTATTTCCATCCATCCCGTTCCCATCAAAAAAGGCGATGGATGCAGAGAGAGTATCATTTTTAATCGGATTGTTGACACCAACCCAGTAATCATTAGAAAATTGTATGGCAACTGTTCCTTCTCGCTTTGTGAGATCATTACGCACTTGTTGGATGTTCCGTTCAAACTGATCCACAGCTGCTAAATAATACCAGGGTAATGTTAAATTAGAATATTTTGTATAGGTTTCCATCCGTTCATCTAGAATTTGTTCTCTTGTCTGTTGATCTGTTGCTGAAACAACGGAGGAACCGAGAAAGAAAAATGCGCTCATTATACAAGTTAATTGAAAACATCGACTCAAATCAAAATACCTCCTTTTTTCAATACATTTTGTAGTTTTCCCATTCCGCATGTTTTCATGAATAGAAAATGATGTAAAGAGGATATTGATATTAGTCTAAAGAAACAAAAAAAGGCCATTATTTAAGAATGACCTTTCGAAATTTATTATTTTTAAATATTTTATTTTTCACATGACAATATAAATGCTTCAAAAATGGCTGTTGATGCGTGGTCGTTTTTCGATAACAAACACTCCGGATGCCATTGTAAGCCCATGACAAACTTGTGGTTCATACTTTCAAAAGCTTCAATTATCCCATCACTGGCAATTGCACTCGCTTTAAAGTCAGCAGGAATTTTACGTACAGCTTGATGATGAAAACTATTCACTTTAAACTTTTCTACTTGGACGATATCACTTAGCTTCGAGCCTTCACTAACATGAACAAAGTGTGATGTATGGCTCCTTGGAGCAAGTTGAGTATGTTGTAATAGTTTATTTTGCGATTGCATGTAAATATCTTGATACATATCCCCACCAATTGCGATATTCAAAATTTGCAAACCTCTGCAAATCCCGAAAATAGGTTTATTAAGCTTCATCATTTTTTGGATGATGTCTATTTCAAACTCATCTCTTTCAGGTGTAATAGTTCCAAGATTTTGATGAGGCTCTTCATTAAATAAAGTGGGGTCGATGTCTCCACCGCCGGTTAAAAGCAAGCCATCAAGTAATTCGACAATCGATTCGATAGCACCCACCTGAAGGTTTGGGAGGATTATAGGTACACCACCAAACTTGGTAATAGCATTTATATAATCTATTGGGACTGACAGCACATGCTCATTTAAACTTGAAGAAATACCTATAATAGGCTTCAAATGATTATTTCCCTTCACTGTGTTTTTGATTATTAAAAGTTTGGAATTAAGCTATTTCGTGATCCATCGAAACTTGCAAGATCTCAAACCACTGATCTCTTGATAATGTTAAATCTAATGATCGTATTGCGGACTCAATCCGATCCATTTTACCGGAACCAACAATCGGCATAATATTTGCAGGATGACTTAATAACCATGCATACAGAACTTCGTCAATTCCGTGTGCGCCGATTTCACCAGCAATTCGCTCCAACGTATCACGCAAATTCTTCGCTCTTTGATCATTAGAAGAGAAAATACTTCCTCCTGCTAGAGGTGACCAAGCCATCGGCGTAATTTTTTCTTCTTGGCATAGATCTAGCGTGCCATCCTCGAAGTTCTCTAGTTGATAAGCAGAAAGCTCAATTTGATTTGTGATTAGTGGGAAATCTAAATAGGACTGAAGCATTTTATAGTGTGAACGTTTAAAATTCGAGACACCAAACTGACGAACTTTACCTTCGATTTTCAGCTGAGTGAATGCTTCTGCTACTTTTGCAGGGTCCATAAAAGGATCTGGTCGATGGATAAGGAGAACATCTATGTAATCAGTTTGTAGGTTTTGAAGTGACTGATTTACTGACGCAATAATATGCTCTTTACTCGTATCATATGATTTAACACTGTGTTGTGGTCGATTATTAGAAACAAGTTTAATGCCGCATTTCGTTACAATTTCCATTTCTTTTCGAAGCTCTGGTTTCAATGCAAGGGCATCTCCAAATTTTTTCTCACATGTATAATTACCATAAATATCTGCATGATCAAATGTTGTAATACCGGCTTTTAAGCAATCTTCAATGAGTAAAAGCACGTCTTCATTTGACATATCCCACTCTGATAACCTCCATAAACCATGAATGATTCTTGAAAAAGATAAATCTTCTGAAAGTTCTACACGTTGCATTATTTTTTCCTCCAATTTGATTAGAATTGTTGAGATATATGTTCACGATTAACGTAACACAATTTGGTCAATAATGGCAGAGAGAAGAATACAATATTCAAAAGAAGAAAATCTTGTTCATTTCTCGATTATTTGTCGAGAATCCTAAACATTGTTATAACTGAACATATTAATTGGTATAATTAGGATAGGTAGTTTTATTTGGAGGGTGTATGTATTGAAAAGGAAATACGGTGATCGCTCAGAATGGAAACGAGTTATTGATAGAGATTATACGCAATCATTTTTTGATACTAAAGAATTCAAAGGATATGTAACCTTAATAAAAGTTAATAAAGTTGCGGCACCTTTATCTACTAAATATGGAGAAGAAAAATTTTGCATCGTGGATGATGGGTATATTTGGCTTCAACACTTTCCCACGAATAAACATCATTCTGTTACAACCATGTTTAATGATAAAGGTGAAATTGTTCAGTGGTACATTGATATTTGCTATAGAAATGGCTTCAAAAATAATGTCCCATGGTTGGATGATTTATATTTGGATATTATCGTCCTACCATCGGGTAGAGTCATTCAAAAAGATATTGATGAACTAGAAGAAGCTCGGTCCAAAGGAATAATTGATGACTATTTATACAATATGGCATGGGCAGAAACAAATGAAGTAATGGAATTAATTAAACAAGGGAACTTTAGTTTACTTGAGATGTCGAATACTCATAAAGATCAATTGTTAAAATTACTAAATTAACTAGTAATTCTTTGTTGACGCCGAGAAAGGATGTAGAACATGGTCTTTGAGCAAAAGGAAATAGATAAATGGATACAAACATATCCACTTTTAAAACCTATTATTAATTTGGAACCAGTTGTGTGGTTGAATCCTTCTCTGAAAAAGATGAATCAATTATCGCCTATGGCAGTAAACAAAGAAGATATGGAAGATGCAGCTCGCTTATGGCAGCGTTTTGCTCCATTCTTGGCCAATGAATTTCCCGAAACGGAAAAGGTGAAGGGAATCATTGAATCGCCTCTAAGAAAAATAACAAATAGTAAAGATAAGCTTAACCTTATACACCATACCAACATACAAGGTAATCTTTATTTAAAATGTGATAACGAACTGCCAATTGCGGGCTCGATAAAAGCACGAGGCGGTGTCTATGAGGTCCTTTATTATGCTGAAAAATTAGCCATTGAAGCGGGATTAGTTAACCAAGATGATGATTATATCGTATTTTCAAGTAATAAATTTAAAGAGTTTTTCAAGCAATTTACAATAGGTGTTGGCTCAACAGGTAATTTAGGTTTAAGTATCGGCATTATTGGTTCAAAGCTTGGTTTTCACGTATCCGTTTACATGTCAGCTGATGCAAAGCAGTGGAAGAAGGACTTATTGAGGTCAAAAGGAGCAACAGTTCATGAGTTTAAAGGTGATTTTGGGGAAGCTATCTTCACTGGCAGACAGCAAACCATTGGGAGTGTAAATGGATATTTTGTGGATGATGAAAATTCAAAACACTTATTTTTAGGTTATAGTGTGGCAGCTATTCGACTTCAAAAACAACTTGAAGAAGAAAAGGTACTTGTTGACGCAGAGCATCCTTTATTTGTTTACTTGCCTTGTGGCGTCGGAGGTTCTCCAGGTGGGATTGCATTCGGGTTGAAACAAGTCTTTGGTGACCATGTTCATTGTTTCTTTGTAGAGCCTACTCATTCACCAGCTGTGTTAATAGGGTTGTTAACTGGTGAAAAGGAAAAAGTGTGTGTTCAAGATTTTGGAATAGACAATCTAACTGAAGGGGACGGCCTAGCTGTAGGAAGACCTTCATGTTTTGCCTCATCTATTAGTGAAAAATTGGTAAGCGGTATTTATACAATCGAAGATGACGAGTTATTTAAATATTTAGCGATCCTTGCAGATAGTGATGGAATCTTTTTGGAACCTTCTGCTGCAGCAGGTCTAGATGGTCCAGGGAGAATCTTAGCGTCAAATTATGTACAACAACATAATTTGGATACTTCACAAGCAACACACATCGTCTGGGCAACGGGTGGTGCTCTAGTGCCAAAAGGCGACATGGAAGGGTTTTATAAGAAAGGAAAGAGTTTTATTTGATCTGATTGATTTCAAGTTCTACAAACATAATTTGGATATAAAATGTGTCATCCAGCAGCTAAGTCAGTGCTGGATTATTTGTTATTCAAAAGTATTCATAAATACATTTGATGAAATTGGGGAAACTATGGGAAATTAATGACAAGAAATACCCCGAAACCTGATGACCGTTCTGATAATGTTGAAAAGATCCAAGATACAATAAAAAACACAATTGCTAATATGGAAGCCGCTGAAGAAACAATGGCTTTTAGTGATGGAAAAGAAATTGAAGCAATCAGGGAAAAAAATGCTCGCCGTAAAGAAAGCATTAAAGGATTGCGAGAAGAAGTAGTTGATGAAGCTACAGATCGAAAGAACGGGAATTTATAAGTAAAGATAATTTTTAAATGTGAAATTCCAAAAGTAACAAGTGTAGATATTAACAAGAGAATCCAGCAGTAAGTTGCTGGATTCTCTTTAATTTTGCATTCATGGCTGCAATTGTCTCACCTTTTCTATTGAAAATTGCTACAGCAATTGAACGTAGCCCTACTTCATTTCATTATTACCTTCTGTATAACCTTAAGAACGAAATGTTGCTAAGTGTCCTTCGAAATCTTCAAAAGTTGTAATTGTTTTATCTGTAAATGCTTCAAAATTTCGCACTATTAAGAAGACTGATTATATAGCCTTGTTTGACTATGTCGAAAAGTATGAATATAATTAAATAGATTCAGAAAATTTTTAATAAGCAAAATACATAGAGTAATTGTTTGAAATAGGAGGTAAAAAATGATTGAGTTTGAGCAAGTAAATAAGTTTTATGGTGATTTTCAAGTTTTAAAAGATATTAATTTGAAAATTAATAAGGGCGAAGTAGTGGTTGTAGTAGGTCCTTCTGGTTCAGGAAAAAGTACTTTATTACGTTGCATGAATCATTTAGAAACCATCTCTGAGGGAACTCTCACTGTAAATGGAGTTTCAGTAGGAGATAAAAAAACCGATATTAATAAGCTTAGACGTAATATTGGTATGATTTTTCAGCATTTTTATTTATATCCACACAAAAAGGTGCTTGAAAATATCACTCTAGCCCCAATGAAAGTATTGGGACAAAGCGTGAAAGAAGCAAAAGAGACGGCTATGTATTATCTCGAAAAAGTAGGGATTTCAGATAAGGCCGAATCTTATCCTTCCCAGCTATCTGGGGGGCAACAACAACGTGTGGCAATTGCTCGCGGTCTGGTAATGAAGCCAGAAATTATGCTTTTCGATGAACCAACTTCTGCTTTAGATCCAGAAATGATTGGCGAGGTTTTAGACGTAATGAAAGCCCTTGCAAAAGAAGGAATGACGATGGTTGTCGTTACACATGAAATGGGTTTTGCTAAAGAAGTTGCAGACCGAATCGTCTTCATGGATGAAGGTAGAATATTGGAAGAAGCAGTTCCGGCTGAATTTTTCGAGAATCCCCGTGAAGAACGGGCTCGACTATTTTTAAGCCGTATATTAAATCACTAATAGGGGGAAAAAGGAATGTTTAAAACAAAAAAATTATTAAAAATGGCTTTCGTATCTACAGTAGCTGCTGCTTTTCTTGTTGGTTGTGGTGGGGGCGATGATGCAAAAGAAGATAAAGATGTGCTAGCTCAAATCAAAGAAGATAAAAAGATTGTTTTTGGTGTAAAATATGATACTCGTTTGTTTGGATTGAAAAATCCTTCAACTGGTGATGTAGAGGGATTTGATATTGATCTTTCTAAAGCACTAGCAGAGGAAATGTTTGGTCCAGATGTAAAGCCTGAGTACAAAGAGGTTACATCAAAAACTCGAGTAGGACTATTGAATAACGGTAAAATTGATGCAGTAGTTGCTACGATGACAATTAATGAAGAGCGTAAAAAAGAAGTAGATTTCACTGATGTATATTTTGATGCTGGTCAATCACTGCTTGTGGAAAAGGGAAGTAAAGTTCAAGGTATTGAAGACTTATCAAAAGATACAACTGTCCTTGCTGTAAAAGGTTCAACATCAGCTGTAAATATTCGTGAAAAAGCTCCAGAAGCTAAAGTTCTTGAATTCGAAAACTATGCTGAAGCATTTACGGCATTGAAGTCAAATAAAGGTGATGCTCTTACTACAGATGATTCAATCC
>NZ_JBFUKT010000166.1:0-7269 GCF_056400705.1 Paenisporosarcina sp. P5_A11 | reverse complement strand
GCTATATCGTTCACCGCACCTCGGTTAATAAACGCACCAAAAATGAGGCCGGCAATGGGGATCATTTGAAACAGCTTTTTCCAGCCCAATTGATCACGATACGCGAAAACGACTTCACGCCAACCTTGTAATTCTGAAAGCACCTCTCTTTTCACAGAATCATCATGATTATCGAACTGAGACAATTGGCTAAGAATCGCTTGTTTTCCCACAATATCAGCGGAGACAAATTGGAGACATTTGACGATAAACAAACGCTCTTCTTTTGATTTTGGATCATAGCCATAACAAATTGCAATATCCTGAATAGTTTTTAATTGTAAACCTAGAAGTAGGGGAATATCGATTGATAAGGTGAATATTCCACCAAAACCCGTACTGGCACCTTGAATTGTCGCAAGATTTTTCCGGTTGCTAGTTAGTCTATCAACAGCTTGATCCATTATGGAAAGCGGAAGTATTGACGCGTCCTTTAACGAACTCACCTCTGTGTCAGGATAATAAGAAGAGATCGCTGATATCGAACTTAAGTAGCCACCACCTGTTTGAACATATTTTCCAAGCTCGTCTAGAATTATTCCGATTTTATTCTGAATAAAGGTAGGGGTCCATTTATCAATGATTTTGAAGGGTAAACGACCAAGCTTCTCCCAAAACCATAAATCATTTTGATCTTTCTCCCAATCCTCTCCTTTTTTCAATTCTTGTGACAACCATCCTTTAGATTCAGTCAATTTTGTGTTCTCCTCTTAAATAGAATACCTATAATACGAAAATCTAATAAATAAGTTTCATTTAGTATATATTCTTATGTTCTGAGTTATGAAGCTACAGGTACCGGTGGCCTCTACTACTTTATTTACCTGATTTTCGTTCTTTCCTTGTAATCGCGAATTTATTGTAATATAGTGAATTGTGCGACAATATAACGAACTAGATTAGGAGGAATAGAATGGAAGAGTTTATCGGGCAAATAAACAGTTTTTTATGGGGACCATGGATGATTTATGGTTGTTTGGCAATCGGTCTATTATTTTCAATCCTTACGCGTTTCTTGCAAGTTCGATTAGTTAAGGACATGGTTGTTCAAATGTTCAAAGGAGAAAAATCTGATGCTGGGGTATCTTCATTCCAAGCATTATCGATTGCATTGTCAGGTCGTGTTGGAACCGGAAATATCGCAGGGGTTGCTACTGCAATCGCATTCGGTGGTCCAGGGGCTGTATTCTGGATGTGGGCAATTGCGTTTATCGGGGCGTCTTCAGCCTTTGTCGAATCAACATTGGCACAAATTTATAAAGTGAAAGACAATGGCCAATACCGTGGTGGCCCTGCTTATTACATAGAAAAAGGAATCGGCTCGAAGTGGTATGCAGTTATTTTTGCACTCGCAACACTACTGGCTATGTCCATTTTGATGCCAGGTATTCAATCGAACTCCATTGCCATAGGGATGGAAAATGCATTTGATCTTCCACGCTGGGTTACTGGAGCTGCAATTGTTGTCGTTCTAGGTGTCATTATTCTTGGCGGAGTAAAACGTATTGCGAACGTTGCTCAATATGTCGTACCATTCATGGCGTTAGCATACATGTTAATGGCGATTATCATTATTGGAATGAACATTACTGAAGTTCCAGGTGTTCTTAGATTAATCTTTTCAAGTGCATTTAGCTTTGACTCAACTTTCGGTGGAATGATTGGCGCTGCCATTGCATGGGGCGTTAAGCGAGGAGTCTATTCAAATGAAGCTGGTCAAGGTACAGGACCTCACGCAGCTGCTGCAGCAGAAGTTTCTCATCCAGTGAAACAAGGATTGGTTCAAGCTTTTTCCGTATATATTGATACATTGCTAGTTTGTTCGGCAACAGCGTTCATGATTCTTTTCACTGGAATGTACAATGTTCAGTTGGACGATGGAGAAGGAGCATTTGTTGTTGAAAATCTTCCTGGGGTTGAAGCTGGAGCTGGCTATACGCAAGCAGCAATTGATTATGCAATGCCGGGCGCTGGCATTGGAGCAGGATTTGTTGCCATTGCATTATTCTTCTTTGCTTTCACGACAATCATGGCATACTACTACATGGCAGAAACCAACATTGCTTATCTAATGAAAGGCAAAGCTGAAAAAATCGGTATTTTTGTTTTGAAAATTGTCATTTTAATTACATCGTTCTATGGAGCGATAAATCAAGCTAAATTAGCATGGGCATTAGGCGATGTTGGGCTAGGTTTAATGTGMTGGTTGAACTTGATTGCCATCCTCATAATTGCCAAACCGGCACTTATAGCACTTAAAGATTACGAAGCTCAGAAAAAAGAAGGAAAAGATCCTGTGTTTGATCCAACAAAGCTTGGCATAAAAAATGCTGACTTCTGGGTTGAATATAACGAAAACCTGAAGAAATAAGTGAAAATCCTCCAACTTCGGTTGGGCGTTTTTTTGTTGCCTCTACTACAGCGTATGGATACCAAAAATAGTGTAAGCAACTACCTCCGCGGAGGTTCTCTTGTGTTTATTCGTATAGTTATTTAAGCATTATGAAAAATGGGGGGATTAGGAGTTTGGAAATAGATCAACAAACGTCTGGAAATGTTGAAATAGTTACAAAAAAGGAAATTACTATAAGAACAGTGCTAAATATATATGGGGTTTTCGCTGTTCTTGCATTAATATTATCAATTTTTACGACTCCTATTTCTATAAATGAAAACATGCAACTTTTTTACAATGAAGATTTAATGATGGAAGCGAAAAAGATAAAGGAGTTCTTATTTTTTATTTTTGGTTCTGCTTTAGTTTACTTTTCCTTAGTAAATCTTTATTACAAATATATGAAGTGATAGAGATTGTTCAACTAAAGGGTACTTTAGTTGAACAATCGGCTGCCTTTACAAGGCGGCTTTTTCTTATGGATTATGAAGTTGAATACTTCCTAATCCGGGGATTATGTCAACCCATTCTGCATGGTCTATGCCACGCCTTATAAAAAGGGCTTTATAATTGTTCAACTAAATGGCTGAATAATTGGAAATTCATTTACAGGTAAGTCCAGCTATGGTAATATAACTAAATATTCCCAAGATTAAAGGAGATTGAATGATGAAAAAACTATTATTGCTTATTGCTTCACTTTCTTTAGTTCTTGCAGCTTGTTCTGAAGACAAAGAAGAGAAAAAAGTTACAACGACTGAAGGAACAAAATCTGTAGAAACTACATCTGAAGAAAAAGCGAACCCTGCTGGAGATATGATGAAGTTTTACTTATCAATCTCTCAATCTATTAATGCTGTAGATGCAGATCTAAATGCTTATGAAAATGAAGAAGCACCTCCAGAAGGTGCTGAGCTTAAAAAAATGCGGGATGCTGCAAGAATAGCTGCTGCAAATGCTGCGGTTAAAGTAGAAGAATTAGAAGTTCCAGCTGAATTAAAAGATCATCAAGAAACAATTGACTCAGCATTAAACAAAATACAAGAAGCTTATACAATGAAATCAGACGCATTAGCTGCTGAAGGTGAAGTTGTATTAGATGAGGCACGTGCAAAATTTGAAGAGGCTGACGCTGAATTAAATAAGGTACTTAAAGAAGTTGGCTTAGCAGAATCAAGCATTGCCAGCGAAGTAGCACAATAAGAAAAAATCGTCCGTTTAATCGGACGATTTTTTTATTTAACATTATGTCAGTTGGTATATATACAAATGTGAAACCAGCTGCCTTTAAAGGGCAGCTTTTCTTATGGAGTAATGAAGTCGACTACTTCCTCATCGGGATGTTATGTCAACTTGTGATGTAAAAGCGATACACAAGCTTACTTAGTGTAGCATTGAAATAAAGTTTGATTAAATTAACTCTATAAACCTTGATAAAGTTTTGAAAAAAGAGTGATCAAAACACGCTTTTAATATATTCAACTGAATCATTCTTTTATAAAAAAGTTTGATCATTTCTGATTTTAGTTATTCCATTAGCGCCCGATAGTTGAAGAACCTGTTGTTCATTTTGCTTTTTGTTTTTCGTACAGTTTAATCAAAAATACACTTATGACTATAATGAATGAAATTCTTATAGAGTATTGTAAAATCATAAAGAAATAATCTGGATAAGAATTTCCCTCTGCGGAAGTCATGCCGTTTACATCTGTTGTTATTCTTATTCTATCTACCCATACCAATAACAATAAAAAAGAAGTAATAAATGAATATATAGCCGTTTTAACTAAAGTTCTTTCCACGTTACCCCCCCTTATATCTTTCCCTTACTTATTTTACCATAAAAAACCAATGGCCTTCTTATGGTAAACTGCACCGTTAGCTTAAGTCCATTTATTCACAATCTCTTCGCTATACAATTCAACTTTTTATTCAAGAATATGGCCCGATTGCTTAATAAGAAAAATCCTCAAATATCAAAAATCCATATATAAAACGGTTGAACTTTTTTCAAAACGGAGCAACTTTATTACAAACGGTTAAACTTTGTTTTAAACGGTCGAACTTTATTACAAACGGTTAAACTTTGTTTTAAACGGTCGAACTTTATTTTAAATCCACAAAGGGAACAGGAACGCACAAAAATGTCACAACGAAAAAGAGCATCAATTTTGAATGCTCTTTTTATCATCCTATTCTATTCGCAACAACTCTTTTCCATTAGAAAGCCACGCCTTTACCTTCTGATGCTCGGACAACAATTGTTCATAATCCAGTTGCAGCTTTTCATAAGCTTCAGCTAATGCATCATGCGAGGTCATCGCTTGTTTTAGATRACTGTGAACTTCATTGGGTTTGTTGGTTCGACTCAGTTTTTGTACATTGTACTGTTTGCGTAATGTTTTATTCCACCGGAACCCACATGCTTGTTTTGATCGTCCAATGATTGTTGCAGCTTCTTCAAATGCTTGTAGTTGCGTTTTTCCTTCACGAATAAAAGTTAACACCGTGTCAGCAAGAACCTTATCATCTTCTACCGTCCAACTGTCTTTTCTTTTCTTCTCCTCCAAACTATCACCCCTATCTTTTATCACTATATGAACTGTCGGCTATTAAATATGTAGTAGGAATTTAGACTTTTTATTATTCATCTTTGGATAGTTTATTAAGTAGACGCGATACAGGAGTAACCATTGATTTGCTGTGTGTTTTCTTATTTAAGGAAATGTGACGAAAGATAAGTGAAAGTATTAGCTACGAAAGAAAACCCACAGCCGGTTTCCTGGAATCTTCTTGGGCGCTCATCATAATGAGTAGTTCCAGTGCAGACATGTTCGGAAGCTTTTCTAAAAATAGCTTGGCTGTATCATAATTCAAAAATGCAAAAGCATGGAGTTCTTCTTGAAGGGCCCAGCCTAAATCTATATGTTCTAACAGATAGATTCTTAAAATCGGATATTCGGAAGACGGATACATATCTTCCCCTGCAATTACTAGCCCTACCTCTTTTGTTGAGCTAAATATCGTTGTAATAATCTTCATATCTTCCTCAAAGTCTTCTGGAATCAGTATTTTAACATCCTCATTTATCATACGTTCTTCCTCCCTTATCGTTTTAGTATTCGGATTAACCTTAGTGAGACTATGTAAGTTCAGAAGTAAGCGTGTTTAGTTAGCTATTTCCTTGTGTGCCGTGTTTTTAATAAGTAATTTGATTTTAAGCGCTTATGTAATTCATCTTGAGGTTTACTTTGCAGTAGGTTAGATACAACTGTTTTATCGATCGTATCAGGACCAAATTCTTTATTAACGTTTTCAACGACTTTGACCTTGCTTCCTGAATAGGCATGTTCCTTTAAGATTTTTTGCTCTACTGTTGTCACTTCATAGTTTTCTACCAGAAACACAAAATCTTGAAGTTCTTTAATTTCTTTTTTGGTGCATCTACTGTCTTTAACATCTTCATATGTATATCCTCTCTATTAAGGTTTTACTTCTTTAACATTATTACAATATTCTCCATTTGCACGAAGATATCCTCTACAACAAGACTACTAAAATAAAACAACTTTTGAATGGCGGCAGAACGATAGCTCCTACCAAAGCATCAATCGCTTAACAAGAAGCTCAAACGTGTCGCTTTCCTCTAAAAAGATCGATAACCACGGACTGTAAGGCTTGGCTTGTTGAATTTTTTCTTTTGTCCTCCGGATTGTACCCATTCCCAACCTGTCTAAGCCAGAAACAGAGGCAGATTCCAAGGCTGTCGCCCTCCCCCTGTTTCCGACGTGATCCAAGGAAAAATAGTTTGAGATACTAGAGAAAAGGATTGAGTATTGATCTTAATATACACTTCTTATTCATAGAGATGGTTGAGTAGTTGAAAAACATACTTACGAGATATAGTGGAAGTTATGGTGATGATCAGAAGAGAAGAATGGTTTGTACTTTGTACTTTAAGGTATCGGTTTCCAGCAAAGGGTGAATGATAGTCAATTCTTCTACGGAGTGATTTAGCAGTAAATAACTCCTATACAAAAACAACAAATGAGTATATTGAATGATTTTTCTTAACAAACATTACCAAAAAAATGTGCGTATACTACTTAACTCATATACAAAAAATAACAAATGAGCATATGGAACGATTTTCCATAACAAACATTGCCAAAAAAATGTGCGTATACTACACTAGGTCCAAGAGAAATACAGTGAATATTCAATAGATTCATATAAGTAAATCAAAATTAAAATGAATGTGATTATTCAACTTAGGAGGTGGATGCGAGAGTGAGTACGGAGAGGAAAATCGGAAAAACATAAATGATTATGTTTAAATATGCAAGGAGGTGTTTGGTGTTCTCCATGCTGGATAAATGGTTACAAGCGTATGTAGGGTTATTTATCCTAATTCGAAAGTATTATTTTATGAAAACGCATTCATTTTCGACACATTCCGATACCTGATGATCTTTTTTTTCGCCATGGTTACATTAACAGGAAAATTTTCTCATCTAAGAGATTTCAATTTAAGGAGGTGAATTGATCTTTTAGGTAATTGGATGAATTGCATCACTATTTCAACTGAATGAACTAAGGGGGAGAAGTTTTGAAAAGAAAAATGAGTGCTCGCTTCAAATGGTTGTATGTAATTTTAAGTGCATTTTTAGTCCTTTCATTAATGTTGCCTAGAATGGGTATGGCAGAAACAAATAATAAGCCTTACACGTCTGTTAAAGACGCTGCTTTAACATCCAATAAAAGTAAGATTAATAGTAAGCTAACTAAACAATTTGATAAACAGAAAGAAGTAACCTTCTTAATTAAATTTAAGG
>NZ_JBFUKT010000165.1:0-7275 GCF_056400705.1 Paenisporosarcina sp. P5_A11 | reverse complement strand
GTGACACCCTCCACAAAGTTCAAGTGAATACTGATCAATAGAAACAACACGTACAATTTTTCCATACTTTTCGCCAAATAGTGCCATAGCGCCCATTTGTTTTGCTTCATCAATTCCGTGGAATCCAGTAACTACTTGAATGTCTTCCCAAATTTTCTCATTTACTTGTTTTTCGATTGTCATAAGTTCTTCTTTAGTCACTTGACCAAAATGTGAGAAGTCAAATCGCAAACGGTCTGGACCGACATACGAACCAGCTTGATTTACATGAGTTCCTAACACGTCTTTTAATGCTTGATGCAATAAATGTGTAGCAGTATGATTTTTCACTGTTGATTTACGTAATATTTGATCCACATTTGCCGTTACTTCTGCACCAGCGGTCATTTCTCCAGACTCAATAATAATCGTATGAAGATTTTGGCCATTCGGAGCTTTTTGAACATCTTTGACAAATGCTTTGAATAAGTCGTTTTCAATGCAACCGTGATCAGCAATTTGACCACCACTCTCAGCATAGAAAGGTGTTTGATCTAGGATAACTTTAACTTCATCGCCTTCTTGTGCTTGTTCCACAAGCTCTCCGTCTTTTACGATGACTAAAACTTTAGCAGTACTTACGATTGTGTCGTAGCCGATAAAAGTACTTGTTTCTTTAATATTACCTAGCACTTCAGACTGTACTTGCATAGAGTCTACATCTTTACGTGCAGATCTAGCACGAGTTCGTTGTGCTTCAAGCGAATTCTTAAAACCTTCATGATCAACTGTCATTCCTGCTTCTTCTGCATATTCTTCAGTTAACTCTACCGGGAAACCATACGTATCGTATAAACGGAATGCGTCGCTTCCTGGAATTACAGTTAAGCCTGCATCTTGTTGTGTTGAAATGACATTTGATAATATCCCAAGACCATCTTGTAAAGTTTCATGGAAACGCTCTTCTTCATTTTTAATAACACGCATAATAAAGGCTTGTTTCGCACTAACTTCTGGGTAAAAGTCTTTCATTATTTCCCCAATAATCGGCACTAAAGTGTACATAAATGGACGATCAATCCCTAAATTTTTACCGAAACGAACAGCACGACGTAATAAACGACGCAACACGTATCCTCGACCTTCATTGGAAGGAAGCGCTCCGTCTCCTATAGCAAAAGCAACAGTGCGTGTATGATCTGCGATGATTTTAAACGCAAGGTCATCCTCACTACCGTTACCATATTCTTTACCAGAGACTTCTTGTGTTTGGTTGATAATTGGCATAAATAAATCTGTATCAAAGTTCGTAGGTACGTTTTGTACGACGCATGTCATACGTTCAAGACCCATTCCCGTATCAATATTTTGCTTAGGAAGTGGCGTATATGTGTGATCCGGATTGTGGTTGAATTCAGAGAACACTAAGTTCCAAATTTCTAAATAGCGGTCATTTTCTCCACCTGCATACATTTCAGGATCCGTTATGTCATTGCCATAACTCTCGCCTCGATCATAGAAAATTTCCGAGTTTGGACCACTTGGACCTTCGCCAATGTCCCAGAAGTTCCCTTCCAAACGAATAATACGTTCTTCAGGAATCCCTATTTCATCTCGCCAAATTGCATACGCTTCTTCGTCTTCAGGATGGACTGTTATAGATAATAGTTCTGGATCAAAAGCCATCCATTTTTTGTCAGTTAAAAATTCCCACGCCCAATGAATTGCTTCTTTTTTGAAGTATTCGCCAATCGAAAAGTTTCCTAACATCTCAAAAAACGTATGATGACGAGCAGTTTTCCCTACATTTTCAATGTCATTTGTACGAATAGATTTTTGAGCATTCGTGATCCGTGGATTTTCAGGAATCACGCGCCCATCGAAATATTTTTTTAATGTTGCGACTCCACTATTGATCCAAAGCAAAGAATTATCGTTAATCGGTACAAGCGGCGCACTTGGTTCAAGTGCATGTCCTTTTTCAATAAAGAAGTCTAAATACATTCGTCGAATTTGTGCTGCTGTTTTCATAAATAATTCCTCCTTAAGTTAGAAAAGCGTAAAGCGTTCGTTTAGTTCGACACCATCGCTTGAAACTAAACATAAATTATCTTTAAAGAAAGATAATTTTTTACAGAAAAAGCCCTCATCCCTAAAAAAGGGACGAAGGCTTCAATTCGCGGTACCACCCTAGTTACAGCAGAAGTTCTCTGCTGTCTCTCGATTATGCCTTAACGCGGCTTACGGCAGTGATTAGTTGCACTCAAGAGTAGCTTTCCATCCATAAACTTGAAGGTTCTTTCAGCCAAGGAACCTTTTTCTTGTACAAGCTTCAAAGATGTACTTTCTCTATCAACGTTTTCATTCATTTGTTTAGAAGTATAAAAAATAATTGCCTGTGTGTCAATTCTCTTTTGTTAAGAATATGAAATTACTCGGTTTTCTTTCGTTATTCCAACAAAACTATTTATTTAACYCTTTAAGGATAAACTCCAAAGGTTTTTCTGCCATAGAAAACAACCTCAAACTGAAATCTTCGAATGCTAAGTTGGTTGTTACCGGGTTAGGGAAAATAACACATTTCAAACCTGCCGCACGAGCTGCCTTTAACCCGTTCAATGAGTCTTCAAAAGCAACTGCCTCTTCCGGTTGCATACCTAACGCTTTAATGGCTTGCAGGTATAGTTCTGGATCTGGCTTAACAGTCGTTACATCGTCCCTTGTTTTGATAACCTCAAAATAAGGAAGGATGTGAAGTTGCATCAAGAATTTTTCTACCCAATTCCTTTTTGAACTAGAAGCCAAACCTATTTTAATACCCGCTTCTTTGGCTGTGATTAAATAATCTAACAMACCTTCTCTTAAAATAGGCTGACCAATCTTTTCGTGAAATAGTTTCGATGCCAATTCTTTAATCTCAGAAATTGTTGAAGACTCTTTTATATTGTCCAAAATATATTTATCCAATACCGCATCATCTGTGCCAATAACTAACGCAAATTGTTCAATGGTCAAGTCCACTTCAAATTGGTACAAGGCTTCCCTAAACGCTTCGTACCACACAGTCTCTGTATCAATAATTAGTCCATCAAAATCGAAAATAACTGCTTTTATCATAGTAGACCCCTTTCATTTCCTTTATCGACCAAAATCTCTAAAATAAAAACACACGTTTGAATACATGACATGTAAATAAACGTGTGTTTTTGTCCAATCTATTCATTTAGCGATTTCTTCTAAAAAATCATAAGGTGTTGTTCCATTCATGCCTACCAACGGGTGAATGTTCAAATGATTGCTAGCAGTCAACGACACTGGCCCTTCATCTTCATTCGCTTTTTCATCCTCAACAATTGGTTCCGTTACAGGCACATTTTCTTCACTTAATCGTTCTTTTAGTGAGGTTAATCGAGCTAAATCGTCATTGCGTTCAATTCCGAATTTAAAGACATCTGCGTCACCACAAAGGATCAAGAAATTCTTCGCACGTGTAATTCCTGTGTACAACAAATTACGTCGCAGCATTTTCATGTAACTGCGGACGACTGGCATGATAACAATAGGGAATTCGCTCCCTTGTGATTTATGAATCGAGCAACAATAGGCAAGCGTTAGTTGTCCAAGATCATTGCGCTGGTAGGTCACTTCTATGCCTTCGAAARAAACTATCATCAAGTCTTGTTTTTCAACATTTTCATTCGCTTTAGAAATGCTAATCACTTCACCCATATCTCCGTTATACACTTGGCTTTCCGGTTGGTTCACAAGTTGCAACACTTTATCGTTAATCCGATAAGTAGTTTCCCCAAACACTAATTCTTTGCGCTTCTTTGTGTCATTTGGGTTGACCATCTGTTGTATCATTTTATTTAATGCATCAATACCTGCAGGACCTTTATACATCGGTGCCAGTACTTGCAATTCTTTAATCGTGTGACCTTTTGCTAAAGCACTTTTAATTACTTGTTCTACGACTTTCGCTATTTGTTCCGGTCCCGCTTGTATAAAGGAGCGATCTGATGTTTTAGCGGTAATATTGTGAGGTAATTGTCCCTTTTTCATCTGATGCGCTAGTTCAATAATCGACGAACCTGCAGATTGTCTATAAATATCCGTCAGTTCAACTGTTGGAATGCGTTTAGACGCAAGTAGATCCTTCAATACTTGACCTGGTCCAACTGGTGGCAACTGATCTTGGTCTCCAACAAAAATAACTTGAGCACCTTCAGGAATAGCTTTTAATAATTGATGTGCTAGCCATGTATCGACCATCGACATTTCATCAATAATGATCAATTTGCCCTTAATATCTCTTTCAGATTCTTCTTCTTTTTCCTGCCCAGTAAAGCCTAGTAACCGGTGTATTGTCATGGATGGCAGACCTGTCGATTCATTTAGGCGCTTGGCAGCACGACCAGTTGGTGCCGCTAAAATAATTGGAAAAGGTTCTTGCTTTTTCGCATAGTCTTTTGGGTCGAGTGTTAAGCCGTGTAATTCCGCGTATACTTCAACCAGGCCACGAACAACCGTCGTCTTCCCTGTACCTGGACCTCCTGTTAATAACATAACGGAAGCATTCATACCAAGTTCTATAGCAGCAATTTGTGTTTCTGCATAGGTAACGCCAAGACGTTCTTCCGCATCACCCAAAGCTTTTCTTATTTCAGAAGTTGGGAAACCCGTTCTTTCTTGTTGTTCAGTTAGTAATGTTTCAAGTTTTGAGGCGATTCCTACCTCTGAATAATACAAGGAAGGTAAGTAGAAACGAGACATTTCACCCGCCAATTTCCCTTCTTCAACTAGTTCCATACACGCTGTCGAAATCGCGTCAAAAGGGACTTCTTCAAATTGACTAGACTCGAGCAATTGCTTGACGTTCGGCAAAATATGTTCTGCATGGAGGTACACATGCCCGTCACTAAGAGATGCTGCATTTAATAAATGGAAAATCGCCGCTTTGATACGATCAGGATGTTTACCAGTAAGACCCAATTTCGAACCTAGTTCGTCCGCCCTGTGAAACCCAACACCTTCAACATCTTCAATAAGACGGAAAGGATTTTTCATTAACACGTCAATCGTTTCTTCACGATAAGTTTGGTAAATTCGCATAGCGAGCTGTGGTCCGAAACCCCATCCATTCAATTGAATCATGACACGCTCTAAGCCAAGATTTTGTTCAAGAGTATAGCGAATCGTCTCTTTCTTTTCTTTGGCAAGCCGTGGAACTACATCAAGTGCTTCAGGGTCATCTAAAATGAGTCGAATTGCATCTTTGCCAAGTTTCTTCACAATGGTTTCAGCCGTTTTCCGACCAATTCCATGGAATAGATCACTCGATAAATAATGAATAATTCCTTGTTCAGTTTCAGGAACGTCTTTTGCAAACGTTTCCACTTGAAATTGTGTTCCATACTTTGGATGTTGCTTTATTTGTCCTGTAAAACGATAGCTATCTTCATTCATTAATTGAGGGAAATAACCTGTTACGATTATTTCTTTGTCTTCATAGGTTGAATTCGTCTCATCGATTTTGAGTTTGACAATGGAGAATAAGTTTGTGGAGTTATGAAAAATGGTGACGACAGGTTTGCCTTTAATATACATCTCTTCTTTTTGAAATAAATCGATTTGATTTGGCAAAACTGTCGCCTCCTGGAATAATTATTTTCTTAATGCAATCATGTCATGTACATAACGAGCCTGATCGAAGTTTGGTTGCAAAGTGAATGCTTGTTTTAAATGATACAGAGCATCATCCGTGCGGTCTGTTGAAACCGCATATAACACTCCTAGATTATAATGTGCATCTGCATTGTTTAAATCTTCAAGAATTACATACATAAATTCAGGTTCTGCTTCTTTGAACATTTCTAAAGCTGCTAAACCAATGCCGTAAGATAAGCGGATCTGCACGTCAGTTGGATCGAGTTCAGCTGCTCTCTGTAAATACGGAAGTGCAAGTTTTGGGTTTTCTAAGCGTTCAAAACATTTACCTAGCATGAAATAAGCATCCGCACCCTGAATTTCAAACTTAATTGATTTTTCATAGAGCTTTGCTGCCTCTTCATAACGTTCCTGCTCGTAATACAAATTGGCAAGTCCATAAAATGCTGTAGCTGCCGTCGAGTCAAGTGTAATCGCCTTTTGGAAAAAACGCTCCGCTCGTTCAGTTTCATTCATTCGAGCTAACAAATTTCCAAAGTTAATATAACCTAATGGATTATTTGGTTCTTCTTCAATGGAGTTATTAAAATGCACCACTGCTTGTTCATAATCCTTATTTTGAATGGCTGCAATGCCAAGTTCTAGTTCATTCATCGTCTCACTCCTCGTCCATCAACCTACATAGGTTAATTTTTTCCCGTTTTTCATAACCTCATCGATTGTACCGCCACCTAAACAAATTTCACCATCATATAAAACAACAGCTTGACCAGGCGTGATAGCACGGACCGGTTCTGCAAATGTAATAATGGCTCCTTTATCAGGAGTTAACTCAACTTCTACTTTAACGTCTTCTTGACGGTATCTGAATTTGGCAGTGCATGAGAATGTTTTGTTTTTGGGTTCACTCGTTGTAAAACTCATATTCACCGCAGTTAATTGATCAGAAAATAACGCTTCATGGTGTATATTTTGACCAACAAGCAATTCATTTGTTTGCAGATTTTTCCCTAGAACAAACCAAGGGTCCCCTGCTCCGCCAATGCCTAAACCTTGACGTTGGCCGATTGTGTAATACATTAATCCGTCATGTCGGCCCATTTTCACGCCATCCATTGTCACCATTTCACCAGGTTGAGCCGGCAAATATTGGCTTAAAAATTCTTTGAAATTACGTTCGCCGATAAAGCAGATTCCTGTTGAATCTTTTTTAGTTGCCGTAGCAAGTCCAGCTTCTGCAGCAATTTCACGTACCAATTTCTTTTCGAGATGTCCAATTGGGAACATAACTTTTGATAATTGGTCTTGAGATAATTGATTTAAAAAGTACGTTTGATCTTTGTTATTATCATGTCCACGAAGAAGTTGAGTTTCCCCATCTACATCTTTTACTTGGGCATAATGTCCAGTCGCTAAATAATCAGCACCTAGACTAACAGCATGTTCTAAGAACGCTTTAAACTTGATCTCTTTATTGCACATCACATCTGGATTTGGCGTTCTGCCTGCTTTATATTCTTCTAAAAAGTAAGAGAACACTTTATCCCAATATTGTTTTTCAAAGTTAACCGAATAATATGGAATCCCGATTTGATTACATACTTTTATAACATCGTCATAATCTTCAGT
>NZ_JBFUKT010000164.1:0-7325 GCF_056400705.1 Paenisporosarcina sp. P5_A11 | reverse complement strand
AAGTATAGGTGGTTACAAAAAATATGATTTCAATGAAAAATGTTTATAAGAAATATCCAAATGGCATAGTTGCCGCAAATGGATTTAATGTAGAAATTAAACAAGGTGAATTTGTTTATGTAGTTGGTCCAAGTGGGGCTGGTAAATCGACATTCATCAAGATGATGTATAGAGAAGAACGACAAACGAGCGGAGAAATAATTGTTAATGGAGTAAATTTGGCAACATTGAAGTCGAAACGTGTTCCATATTTAAGAAGACAAATCGGCGTAGTTTTTCAAGACTTTAAATTATTGCCTCGATTAAATGTCTATGAGAATGTTGCATTTGCATTAGAAGTAATTGAGGAATCACCAAACGTGATCCGCAAACGCGTAATGGAAGTTTTGGATTTAGTAGGACTTAAACATAAAGCACGCATGTTTCCAACAGAACTTTCAGGCGGCGAACAACAACGTGTCTCAATTGCCCGTTCTATAATAAATAATCCAAAAGTGATGATTGCTGACGAACCTACTGGTAATTTAGATCCTGATACATCATGGGATATTATGAATTTATTTGAAGAAATTAATCGTCGAGGCACAACAATAATTATGGCAACTCATAATAAAGAAATTGTCAATACGAATACACACCGAGTTATAGCAGTTGAAGGCGGATTAGTGGTTCGTGATGAAGTTGGAGGTGCCTACGGTTATGAAAGCTAGAACAGTAGGACGTCATTTCCGAGAAAGTTTTAAAAGTTTAGGTCGAAATAGTTGGATGACATTTGCTTCGGCAAGTGCTGTTACAGTCACGTTATTATTAGTAGGCGTTTTCGTCATGATTATGATGAACTTAAACAAAGTTGCTGACGATTTAGAAAAAGACGTCGAAATTAAAGTATTAGTCGAACTGACAGCAAATGATAAAGAAGCAAAACAGTTAGAAAAAGAAATAAAAAATATTGATGGCGTAGCATCTCTTACATATTCAACAAAAGAAGCTGAACTCGAAGATTTAATAAACGATTTTGGGGAAAATATGGGATTATCCGAACAAAACAATCCTCTAAGAGCTGCCTTTTATGTGAAAGCTACTAATCCTCAGGATACTGAAAAAGTCGCTGAGAAAATTGATCGGCTAAAAAATACATATTCAATAGAATATGGCGAAGGTAAGATTGAGAAGTTGTTCGAATTCTTAAATGTTGCTCGAAATGTAGGACTAGTCTTAATTTTAGCCTTACTGTTTACTGCAATGTTCTTAATTTCAAATACAATTCGAATTACGATAGTAGCACGTCGTCGTGAAATTGAGATTATGAAACTAGTAGGAGCGACAAATGGCTTTGTCCGAATTCCTTTTGTATTAGAAGGAATGTGGATTGGTATTCTTGGATCAATTTTACCAATTACTCTTGTTAGTCTACTTTACTTCAATCTATATAAAATACTTCAACCATATTTAGAAGGCGAAATGTTTAAATTATTACCAATTACTCCATTTTTATACCAAGTAAACATCCTTATTCTTGTGATGGGTATTTTTATTGGCGTTTGGGGAAGCTTCATGTCGGTGAGAAAGTTTTTACGCGTTTAAGCGCGAATTTGAAAGGGGCATAACATGGGAAAGAAACAATCTAAATTGATGATAGTAGCCTTAGCAACAGTGTTAGGAAGTTCAGTATTTATGAATCAACCTGCTGCTTCAGCAAACTCATTAAATGAATTAAAAAGTGAACAAAAACAATTGGAGCAGAAAGAGAACCGATTGAATTCGACTATTCAGAAGAAAAATGGCGACATTACTAGAAATCAAAATTCTCAAACGGATTTGCTTTCACAGATCCAAGCTCTGGATAGTAAAATAATTGAAACAGATAATGAGATTGATAGAATCAAAGGCGATATTAAACGTACTAATGATGAAATTGACAAATTGCACGAAACGATTAAAGTGCTTGAAAAGAAAATTGCAGATCGTGATGAATTAATTAAAGAACGATTACGCGCGGTTCAAGAACGCGGTGGATCTGTAAATTACTTAGATGTTTTACTTGGAGCTAGTAGCTTCGCGGACTTTATTGACCGCTTCTCTGCTGTTAATACATTAATGGATGCTGATCGTAAAATCCTGGAAGAACAAGCGGCCGATAAAAAATCGCTTGAAGAACAAAAGGCTTCAGTTGAAGAAAAATTAGCGAAACAAAAACAAAGTCAAAACAAGTTAATGAATCTTAAAGCAACTCTTGATTCTCAAAAAGTGTCAAAAGGTAAATTAGTAGATAAACTGGAAGCACAGCAAGCTCTACTAATTACAGAGAAAAAGGGGCTTGAAAAAGAACATGAAGAAACACATAAAATTAGTAAAGAGATTGAAAATAAAATTGTGGCTGAACAATCTCGTTTAATTGAAATTGCTCGTCAAGCAGAAATCGCTCAAAAGAAAAAAGCAGCCGAGGAACATGCACAAAGAAATCAACAAAAATCTACATCAGTGTCATCACCTTCCACTCCTCCTGAACCGGTATCGGTTTCTTCAGGAACATGGACACGCCCTGCTGCTGGTCGATTCTCATCAACCTTCGGAGGACGTAACATTGGTTCTGGAAATGAGTTTCACTACGGTAGTGACATTGCGAATAGCATAGGAACACCGGTTGTTTCTGCAGCAAATGGTGTTATTTCTTACGCTGGACCAATGGGAACTTACGGTAATGTAATCATGATTACTCACTCAATTAATGGTCAAATTTTCACTACTGTTTATGCACATTTAAGCGGAATTAATGTTGGCGTTGGCCAATCAGTTTCAAAAGGACAACTTGTCGGTAAAATGGGAAGTACAGGTCGTTCTACGGGATCACATTTACACTTTGAAGTTCACGTAGGTCCTTGGAATCCTTCACGCTCTAATGCAGTAAATCCAATACGTTACGTATCATTTTAATTAAATCTAGTAATCACTCACTCTCATTTTATTGAGAGTGAGTTTTTCTATATAAATGTTTACTATCGCGGATATATGAAACGTTGTTTAGGAGATGAGAAATTTTGCCCGTTACGGATTGGTTTATAATTAAATCATTAACGATACCTTCATCATGGGTAGCTGTACTTTTGGCCATACTACTGACAGGAATTATTGTATGGCGCAAATTCGGAAAAGCGACAGAAGACTGGTTCTCAGATGCGACTATTCTTTTTTTACTTGTTTGGAAATTCAGTGTAGTCATTACTGATTTTGAAATGATTATGGATTCTCCACTTTCCATACTTTATTTTAATGGAGGTAGTGTAGGGTTATTTCTTGGCTTAAGCATCGCTTTGTCGAAATTATTGTGGCAGTTTAAGCGGGGAATTTTGCATGAATCTGAGCTTGTTGCCATGTTGTTTTCACTTGTCATGTTACAATCTTTATATCAAATAATTATGGTTTTATTAAACGAAGCAGCGACTTGGCAAAAAATCGTAACGGTAGTTTTATTTGTTTTATTAGCAACTCTGACTTGGTTGAAAATCACCAGTTCAACCACTTGGCAATTTCAATTAATTGTATTGTTGTTACTTACACAYATTTTTGTTGCCCTTATTCAACCACAAGGTGTTCTTCAAACTCCGCTCTTTGTTACTGGTATGTTCGTGGTTTGTGGATTGCTAACTTACGCCTTAACAAATAAACAACATGAATTTACGGAGGAATAATGATGAAGAAAAAAATGTTTGGTCTGATTATTGTCGCAATCCTGATTTCCATCATGATTGCTGGATTTGTGAAGGGGAATGTCGATACAGAAGAGTCGTTTTCTAGTGAACAAAAGGGTGTGGATCTACTAGATGTAACATCTGAAGAAGGCTTAACAAAAGGGGACATGGCACCAGACTTTACTCTAACTACACTAGATGGCAAAAAGGTTCAACTATCTGAATTAAAAGGAAAAAAAGTCATTGTCAATTTCTGGGCAACATGGTGTCCGCCATGTAAAGCCGAAATGCCTCATATGCAAAATTTTTACGAAGATTTTTCTGATGAAGAAAATGTGGAAATTTTAGCAGTCAACTTAACAAGTGAGGATAAGGAAGAAAGTGTGCAGAATTTTGTTCAAGATTATGGATTAACTTTCCCGATCCCGCTGGACTCAGAAGGAGTGGTTGGTGAGACGTTTCAAGCCATTACGATCCCAACGTCTTACATGATAGATACGAAAGGGCGTATTCAAAACAAAATCGTAGGCCCGATGGATGAAAACATGATAAAAGATTTTGTTACAAATTTAGATTAATAATAAATCTGGCTTCTTCTTGTCGTATTGCCCGCTACTCGTTCATACAATGAAACGAAGAAAGTAGGGGGCGATATTTATTGAAAAGAAGCCGGGTTTTTTTATTTGCTTTTTTAGTTATTTTGATTCTTTGTTTACTCATGTTTTGGACTCCGTTTAAAAAAGACAAGTCAGCTAGTGATACGATTAGTCAAATGTCACCAATCGATGAAGCTTATGAACGGATTTTAGCTAGCTCAGTTCATCCGGTAGAAGGGAAACTGTTGATTGAAGGCGCTCTTCGAGGAATGGCTGAAACGCTTGGGGATCCTTACAGTAAGTATATGACTAAAGAAGAAGCTAAATCGCATCGGGAATCATTGTCGGACGAGCGCGTAGGTATTGGTTTAGAAATTGTTGAAAATAAAGGACGCTTTATCGTGGTAACGCCTTTGAAAGAATCACCAGCTGAAAAAGCAGGCGTTAWACCTTACGACGAAATTGTACAAGTAGATGGAGAGCGAGTCGACGGAAAAAGTTTATCTGATTTGCTAAAAGCTATTAAAGGTAAAAAAGGAACGAATGTTACTTTAACCGTCTTTAGAGAAACAGAAGATCGCCATATGGAACTAAGTATGGTGAGATCGGCACTGCAAATTCACACCGTTTCTAGTGAGCGTATCGAACAAGATAATTCGGCAATTGGCTATGTAAGTATTTCAATTTTTGGTGAAAAAACTGCAGAAGAATGGGAACAGCAAACCCGCACTTTGGTCAAGCAAGGAATCGACGGCTTATTAATTGATGTTCGAGGAAATCCAGGCGGATATTTACATAGCGTAGAACAAATCATTGGTACGATGTTGAAAAACGGACAGATCTTCGCTTATATGCAAGATGCCAAAGGTGTTCTCGAACCTTTGCCAGTGAAAGCAACTAATGTAGATGACTACTCAAAAGTTATGAAGAAGATTCCGATTGTGTTGTTGCAAAACGAAGGCAGTGCTTCCGCAAGCGAAGTGTTGAGTGGTGCATTAAAATCAAACCAACGTGCACTCATTGCTGGTTCTAAGAGCTTTGGGAAAGGTACTGTTCAGGAAACATGGGAACTAACCAATGGAGGGGAAATGAAACTATCCTCGCATAAATGGTTGACACCAAAGCAACAGTGGATTCATGGAAAAGGCATAGTAGCCGATTTTAAAGTTGAATCAAATGAGCTTTACCAGCTAGAGCCGTTGCCTATTAGTGGCACTTATCAAGTAGGAGATTTTCATGAAGATATCATTTATGGACAAAAAGTATTAAAGGCATTAGGATATCCTATTACAAAAGTTAATGGATATTTTGATGAAGATACGGCAAAAGCAGTGTTGAAATTCAAAAAAGAAAAGAAACTACAAACTGATGCGATTATGAATACAGAGTTTTATCATTCAGCTAGAGAGACGATTTTGACGTATAAAACGAKCAAGAAAAATGACGATCAACTGCAAAAGTCCTTAGGTTATTTATTCCACTCTATTCAAAAGTAGAAAAAACCTATACGCATTCTATCAACGGTTTGTTACAATGGAAAGAAATGCACGAACCGTTGATTGGGTGGTGTTTGGTTTATGTGGCAAGAGATAGGATCAGAGTTGTTAAAAGGGATCAGTAAATTATTTATCAATCCATTATTTTACATTGCAATTCTTTTCGCAATACTCCTGGGATATGTTCGTGTGAAAAGAGAAAGACGTTCTTTTCGAACGCGTATTTTATGGGGTTGGACAGAAATGAAGAGAATGTTTGCGGACATCTGGATTTTTGCAGTTATTCTTTCAGTACTTAGTATTGGTATTGGTTTAACCGTAACGACAGATTGGATTGCAACGTATAGTATCATCAGTGCCATTCTGGTAATGCTTTTCATGTATCAATTGGGTTCACCAATTGTAGCAGCTGCATTAGCTATCGGAGCATTGTGGATTGGATATGAAATGAATCTCACATTCTCGTTTTTGACTTTTGATTGGTTTGGAGAAATGAACTGGATGCAATTGTCATTGCCTGTTGCCTTAATTATCGGTGCAACAGTAATTGTTGAAGGTCTACTCATTAGTAAAACTGGTGCTGAATCTGCTTCACCAATTTTAGTGAAGTCTTCTCGTGGACTAACAGCTGCAAGTTATTTATCCAAGCGTTTATGGATGATTCCCTTGCTTGTGATAGTGCCAGGAGATGTCATTCAGGAGTTTTCTCCATACTGGCCTCAATTTTCATTCGGTAGTGAATCATTTGGGTTGGTATTATTTCCAGTTGTAATTGGCTTCCAACAAAAAACTCGTCGTTCACTGCCAGTATATTTATTCCCGAAACTTGGAATGTCTGTTGCAGCTGTTGGTCTAGGTACTGTGATTTTATCAATAACTGCATTTTGGTTCCCCGTGATGGCAGCAATTAGTTTAGCTATTGGTGCAATTGCCCGTATTGGGGTTTGGATGACCTTTGCAATCAAAGAACGACAAGGAAATCACGCTGTTGCTCCCAAAGATTCAGGAGTAATGATTGCGGGTGTCTTACCCGATTCGCCAGCTGAAAAAATGGGACTTGTTATTGGTGAGTGTATTCGTAGAGTAAATGGTCAAACAGTTTCAAACGAAAGAGAATTATATGAAGCAATTCAGATAAACGCGGCACATTGTAGACTTGAAGTTCTCGATCATCAAGGAGAAGTACGATTACGTCAACACGTTATATACCGTCACGACCACCATCGTCTCGGTTTATTGGTCGTAAGATAGGAGAACATTTATGGAATCTATGGTTACCAAATTTATTTTAGCCTTATTAGTACCCGGAGTGCTCGTTATATTATTTACACGAATTACGTTCTCACATATAGTAGCGTTGATATTAACGGTCGCCCTGATTACTGCATCCGTATATGCAGGATATACACATACTTGGTTGCTGTACGTCGTCGATGCTTTATCCTTAACTATCGGGTTTTGGTATGCAACACTTATGATGAAACGCGGCAAGAAACAGGAAGATTAAACGAAACGACTTTACACTCATGTGTAAAGTCGTTTTT
>NZ_JBFUKT010000163.1:0-7332 GCF_056400705.1 Paenisporosarcina sp. P5_A11 | reverse complement strand
GGAAATAAATCCAGACAGTGTTCAAATTAAATTAACAGATGGTGAAATCACTGCATTTGAAATTCAAGAAATTCAAGAAATTTGGTGGAGAGGAAAAATACTTCCTACTCGAATGTAAATGAAGAAAAGGCATCCATTAGTTCCAATGGATGTCTTTTTGTATGAAAAAAAGTAAAACATAATCTTCATTTATTTATTTTATTAATTTTCCGAAAAATGATTCATACTTCCAATTATTCGACACAAACTACTATCATTGCAAAAATCAAGCCCGACTTCCTGTTAAAGGAAATCGGGCTTATTAGACACTGCACGCTTGACTTGTTTATTTTTTATTCACAAACATCAAGAAATACGTCTGCCACACATTCAATGCCACAGAAGCAATTCAAGTCAACAGTAACACAGCTGCTAGAAAGTCGGAAATTACGAACTTTACAAATTTTTCTTAAATCCAATTTATCGCCTTCACAATTCAAAAGATCAACTTCTTTATGATGGTGATCCAATGGCTCTAATACACGAAGAGTTGCACAGCAACCATCGAATACGTCTTCTACACGGAAGAATACGGAGAAGCAGTCACAGTCATGTTGGTCATTGTCACGGAAAAAAGCTTTGAATGGCGTTCCATCATCAGTTAATAACATAAATACACGAGTATCAGCTTGATGACGTGACGGACTTACTAAACTACCAAGTGGCTCTAAGAAGCAATTCGTTGGACACACCGGACAATCGTTGTCCACTACGGCATCTTGAATGTCTTTAATCGCTCGCACTACGTCACAAATACATTGGTCTTTCTTCTTGAAGCCTTGAACAGATGATGTTGATTCCAAGTTACGTCCACATCCCATTTTGTTTTCACCTCGCTAACTTTCAAAGTCTTTATACTGTATGTCGATTGTGTTCGAACAACAGGGCGGGTCAACCAATTCACACATAAACTTTCCCAAAAACACCATACTAGGATAAAAGGTGAGAATATGATGAAAAAATTATTGTTCATAAGCTTGATTTTATTAGGAGTAGCGGGTTGTTCAGAAGAATTCAAAGTTTCGACTTATCATGTTGATGATGATCAGCAGGAAATTGAAACACTTACAAAAGTCTTTAAAGACAATCAAAATTTAAGTGAAGCAGCTGCAGTATTTTTTGACCATCAACTTGTCGTTTCAGTGCAAGTACAGCAGATGTCTAAATTTAAAAAGGAAAAAATTAGAAAATCAATAGAAGAAAAAGTGGAATCTGCGTTTCCAGATCATGATGTTTATGTATCAAGCGATTTAAAAATCACGTGGGAATTAAAGAAAATTATTGATGAACAACCAACCGCTGATGAATTAAAAAAGGATTTAAAAAAAGTTAAGGCACTTGCAAAGGAGGAAACGTAATGGACGCTGAATCATATCAAAAAACCGTAGATCAAATAGCACCAAAACGTCCAGTCCTCTTGAACTGTATGAAGGCTTTTCTGACAGGTGGAATTATTTGTGCAATTGGCCAACTCGTTTCTTTTGTATTCATGCACTTTTTCTCATTTACAGAACGAACAGCGAGTAATCCTTCAGTAGCAACAATGGTTTTTCTCTCAATGGTACTAACGGGTTTTGGGATCTACAAAAAAATTGGTCAGTTTGGGGGAGCAGGCTCTGCAGTTCCAGTTACAGGATTTGGTAATGCGGTAATCTCTGCAGCCATAGAACATAAATCAGAGGGATTTATTCTTGGTGTCGGAGTTAACATGTTTAAACTTGCTGGACCAGTCATTGTATATGGAGTATTCTCAGCATTTGTCGTAGCGCTGATTAAAACTATATTAGTCAAAATGGGGGTAATCTCTTGGTGAAAAAAACGGGTACGTACCAATTCGCCTCTAAGCCAAGTATTGTATCAACCGCAGTTTCGGTTGGGCCACTTGAAAAAGTTAGTCCATTTCATCCGCATTTTGACTTTATTTATGAAGATGAACGAATTGGACAAGAAACGAATGAGAAAGGTCATTCTCAATTAATAGAAGATACGTGTAACATGGCGGTGACGAAAGGCGGATTTCAGCTACAGGATATCGACTTATTACTTGCCGGAGATTTAGTCAATGAGATGACACCTACAAATTTTGCCGCCCGTCAATTAGCGACTCCGTTTATGGGGATGTTTTCAGCTTGTGCTACGAGTGTTTCTTCTCTCATAACTGCAAGCTTTTTTCTCGAGACCAAACTTATGGACAAAGTAATGTTTGGCGCAGCAAGTCAGCACAATGCAGTTGAACGCCAATTCCGCTTTCCGATAGAATATGGAGCACAAAAACCACCTACTGGTCAATGGACTGTTACAGGGGGAGGTTACGGCATACTTTCTCATCATCAAACTGGTAAACCATATGTTCAGTCTGCCACAATTGGTCAAGTGATGGATTGTGAATGTACAGATCCTCTGGATATGGGAAGTGCGATGGCACCAGCAGCTTTTGATACAATTCAAAAACACTTAGCTCAAAATAAGGGTACGTCCTATGATTTTGTCATGACAGGTGATTTGGGGAAAAATGGATTTTCTATTCTTCAGGAATTAATTAAATCGAGTGGAGTTTCATCGTATTTAGTTGATAATTATCGTGACGCTGGAGCTGAATTTTACGGTAATGAAGAGAAATTTTTATCAGGAGCTAGTGGAGCTGGTTGTTCGGCAACCGTATATTATGGTCCTATTTATGCAGAGTTATTAGCTAGAAAATGGAAAAAAATACTTCTCGTAGCAACAGGTGCTTTACTATCCCCATTATCATTTCAACAGGGTGAAACCATTCCGTGTATTGCCCATGCTGTTGAATTGTCGATGGAATGAGGTGACAATATGATTGTTTCTGTAATTATTGCTTTTATTGTTGGAGGACTCGTTTGTGTAATTGGCCAACTACTTTTTGATGTGGCGAAATTGACCCCTGCGCATACATTAAGTTTAATGGTAGTTATTGGTTCAGTTCTCGATGGATTTGGTTTATATGAGCCCTTTATTGACTTTGCAGGTGCTGGCGCAACCATTCCAATTACTTCTTTTGGCAATTCACTGACGCATGGTGCTTTGCAAGAGGCAGAGAAACATGGATTTATTGGCGTATTGACAGGTATGTTTGAAGTAACTAGTTCAGGAATCAGTGCTGCTATTATTTTTGGAGTGATTGCTGCTATTCTTTTCAAATCTAAAGGAAAAGTGTCCTGAGTAAAGTGCCCTTGTCATTTGAACCTATTAGCATATTCTAGGTCGAATGGGAAGGGAGGAAGTAGTATGTACACATGTAGTAATTTTGCGGTAATTATCCAACTCGTGAACCTTTTTAAGGGTCAACATTTGTCCTCATCGTCATACTATTTATCCTATTAATCATTGTAGGTAGTAGGTTTAAGATAGGAGGAAAACAAATGCACGATTCATTTTTTAAGAAAATCGAGCAAAAAACAGGTGTATCTATGGATGAGGTTTACACTTTAGCGAATGCCATCCAATATGCTGATTTTTCAGATGAAAAACAAGTTAAGAAAATTGTTCGTAAAGTATCTAAGATTGCAAATAAAACCATTTCAAAAGAAATGGAAGATCAAATCGTAAAATCAGTTGTTACTAAAGGAAATAAGCTAAATTTAAACGAAATTGCGAATATGATGAATCAGAAAAACGAATAAAAAAAACACTTGTTCATTTTTGAACAAGTGTTTTTTTAACGATTATAGATTTTTTTGCATAGCACGATGAGGAATACCCGCATCCATAAATTCAGGGGATGTAATTTGATAAAGGAGTTTTTCATAGAAAGGGACGGCATAAGATTGAGCATTTAATTTAACAGTCGTCAAACCAGCTTCTCTTGCGTATGTTTCCATTTTCTCCATAAGCAAATTGCCTAAATGCTGACCACGGAATTGTGGTAATACACAAACGCGTTCCACTTTTGCAATACCTGTTTCTGGTTGTCGAATACGTCCAGCCCCGATTGGCATTTCGCCGTCATATGCGACAAAATGAATGGCGGATTGATCATATTCATCTAATTCCAGGTGAACAGGAACATCTTGTTCTTCTACAAATACTTTTTGTCGAACATAAAAAGCATCTTCGCGTTCTTTTTCAGAGTCCACACGTTTAGCGGAAATCAAATCAGTTTTCAGCTCCATTCAAACGGAATGTTTCATATACCGTCCATGAGCCGTCTTCAAGTTGGTATAGCAAATGTAAGCGATCGATTATTTCTTCGTGATCCACACCGAACATTTTTAATTGTGAGTAAATGTCACCATGTTCTCCAGAATCCATTTTTTGTGCAATCGTAATATGTGGAACAAATGCATATTCTTTTTCACTACCTAAATTTTCTTTGTGCAAGTCATCATGTAATTTAAGTAATTCTTCCGTCTGAATAACTTTGAAGTAAATTGCATTTGTAACAGGAGCGAACGAGCTGATACTTGTTGTATGCAATTTGAAAGGTTTATGTTGATCAGTTACTTTCCTAATGTTTTTAGATAGTTCTTCAATTTCGTTATCACTTGCTTCAAAAACACCTTTAAGTGTCATGTGAGGAGTAATAAGCGCGTAATGTGGGTCATAACGTTTACGGTATGAGTTTGCCAGATCTTGTAGTTTTTTAGATGGGAATGCAACAACTCCATATTTCATCCTAAAAACCTCCTTCTTAGTTGTGTAAGTTCATACTTTTATTATAGCAAATTTTATGGGCTTGGCTTTATTTAAACGATTAGAGACTGAAATTCATTTTAATCGCCCGCTTTAAATCCGGTTGCCAATGCTTCCAAGTATGGTCTCCTTCAAATTCGTCATAGAATAGCGAAAATCCTTTTTCTTGCATCAATGAATTTAATTGACGATTAGGAATTAGGAAATTTTCGATTTGTCCATTTGTAGTTTTAACTTTATCTTCACCCGTCCCGATAATGTGATAAACCGAGAAAGAATGCGGTGTTCGAATATTTTCTACTTGAGATAATACTTCTTCATTCACCATCGGAGAGTGTAAAAGTACTTTCCCAAATATATTTGGATATTTTACCGCAGCGAGCAGTGATACAGTGGCTGCTAAAGAATCACCGATTAGTGCTCTACCCATTCCAATTTGATAAGTCGGGTATGTTTCATCTAAATATGGAACAAGCTCATGTGCAAGAAAACGCAAATAAGAAGAATGCTGTTCCCCTGAAGGATGGTATTTTTTGGTACGATCTTCTACGCTCTTATAAGGTATTCCTACAATGATTATATTTTCAATTTCTTTGTTTTCAAGTAGTTCATCTGCAACACGTGAAATACGACCTAATTGGAAGTAATCTTTTCCGTCATTTGCAATTAATACTGTATATTTATAAAGTGGTGAATAGTTTGCTGGTATATAAATCAGCAGTTGCATATCTTCTTGTAAGGCGTCACTGAATAGTGTGACGTCTTGAATTGTACCTTTAGAAATAGGTCAGGACCTCCTCAAATCTTGCTACAGAAATTGTACCATAATGGAGAGGGAAGGTATAATTATGAACAACAGCCAGAAAAGATGAAATGGAGATGACATCATGGAAAACAAAGGAGTTAGAGTTCACTCGCAACAAGTACTGCAGGCTACCAAATCAGCGTTGAAGCGTCGTGGTGTTTCGATTGAAGAAATAGCCAAAATCGTTTTAGAAATGCAACTAGCATACAATATAGGTCTAACAATAGATCATTGTATAGAGTCAGTTGAAAGTGTATTAAAAAAGAGAGAGATGCAACATGCAATTTTAGTAGGTATTGAACTTGATGAATTAGCTGAGAAAAAAATGTTATCCGCCCCTTTACAACAAATTGTTGAAGCGGATGAAGGACTATTTGGAGTGGACGAAACCATCGCTTTAGGTTCCGTGTTTACTTACGGTAGTATTGCGGTAACAACGTTCGGACACTTAGACAAAAATAAAATTGGCATTATAAAAAAATTAGATACAAAAATAGGCAACGGAGTTCATACATTTTTGGATGACTTAGTCGCAAGCATTGCTGCATGTGCTTCATCACGAATCGCACATCGAACAAGGGATCTTGAAGAGCATAATGAAACCTTTGCTGACATTGAACCAGAAGACACTGCACCTGAGTCAAACATCGAGGGTGCAACGACTTAAAAATAAACAAAAAAAAGATGAGATGGAGATTGACTCCATTCTCATCTTTTTTTGTGTAGTGCGTATGAGAAAAAGACTATAAGAGCATCCTTTATTTTATAAGTGAGCTAAAAGTATATAGAAACATCGAACTGAATAAACTGTTAAAGAAAATATTTATTTGGAAAGGGTGCATCCACTTGGAAGACCGATTAATAGAAAGTTTAGGGGAGTATTTCGTCTATCATAAAATCAGAGAGCGGTATGGCCTGACTTTTGAGCAATTTATTGAGAAGTGGGAGCGGGGAGTATGGAAAGCATAATCACCTCTCAGCCAAAAACATCACCTCATTTTAGAGATGATGTTTTTTTTGAGTAATTATTCAACTATCTATAATTTCTTATCGTAGTTTACCTATAAGAAAGAAAAAAGTATCATCTCCGAAGAGATGATACTTTTTTTGGAAGAATCTTTCGTTCCTTAAAGATTCTCGTGGGTTTGGCACCCAATGATTCCGACTGGTCTGGTATTAGTGATACCCATCAAAATGGTGAACTATTAAACAATCGGTATTATTGGAAGCCAAAAACTCATTACTTACTAGCGTAGTATAACATATGTGAAAGACACGCACAATAGGATATACACGAAATCCTATGATTAGTCTTTTCTGAATTTGAACAGACTTCGCGATTTTTATGACTTATAATTTCTTTTTGTAGGGTAGTCTACTTCAATAAACAAGGTATAATAAAATGTAAGGAACATTAAAACTATATGACGTATGATTAAAAATAAAAAAACCAAGTTTTCATGTCAAGGGGGAAAAATGAACTTTCTATTGATATTTATTATTGTTGCTATCATCGTTGGTATTGCTCTTGTAGTAACATTGTTAATTACAAAGGATTCAGACTCGATTTATAGTGGGAATAAAAGTATTAGTGATCAGCTTTGGATATATATTGCTTCAATTCCAGTACTAGCAATTATCGCATTAATTTATTGGATTATTAAAAATTAATTAACGTTTTAAAGTTTTGAAACTCATTTATGTTATTGAAGTGGATGCCGTGTAAATAGGCAATGTTATAGGAGGTTTTTAGATGGATAATAATGATATATTAATTAGATTAAGATATGCTCTCGATATAAAAAATAAAGATATGGTAGAGATATTTAAAC
>NZ_JBFUKT010000162.1:0-7339 GCF_056400705.1 Paenisporosarcina sp. P5_A11 | reverse complement strand
TAAAATTTTAAGCAATTATACAGTAACACCACCTCAATTTATTGCACTGCAATGGCTGTTTGAACATGGTGATATGACGATTGGTGATCTTTCAACCAAAATGTATTTAGCATTCAGTACGACAACTGATTTAGTAGATCGTATGGAAAAAAATCAACTTGTTATGCGTGTTCGTGATGAACAAGATCGACGTGTAGTTCGCATTCATCTATTAAAAGAAGGCGAACGTGTTATTGAAGAAGTGATTGAAAAACGTCAAAATTATTTGCAAGACATTTTGTCTGATTTTGATGCGCCAGAAGTACAACAATTATCGATGTTATTACAAAAACTTCATGTAGAAATGAAAGAGGATTGAGGCGAGTCTCGTGAATGCACCTATCGGCGTGATCGATTCGGGTGTTGGCGGCTTAACAGTTGTCAAAGAACTCATGCGACGGTTGCCCAATGAGCAATTTCTCTACATTGGAGATACAGCGAGATGTCCATATGGCCCGCGTTCAGCAAGTGAAGTGCGGAAATTTACTTGGCAGATGGCAGAAGAATTAAAGGCTCATTCTATAAAAATGCTCGTTGTGGCATGTAATACTGCTACAGCAGTCGCACTCGAATCATTACAAAAAAAATGCCCGTTCCCAGTTGTAGGTGTTATTTTTCCGGGGGCGAGAGCAGCTATAAAATCAACAAAACGGTCAGAAGTATGCATATTAGGCACGTCAGGCACGATTCAAAGTGGAGCTTACGAGCAAGCTTTGAAATCATTATCATCGTCGTGTCATATCGTACCGCTAGCGTGTCCTTCATTTGTTCCGCTTGTTGAAAGTGGCGAATATGAAGGTGACTTTGCAAAAGATTTAGTTAACAAAACACTCGAACCATTGCTTAAAGAATCTTTTGATACGTTAATTTTAGGGTGTACGCATTACCCGTTATTACAAAATCATATAGAACAAGCGGTTGGTCCGGATGTTACGGTTTTATCGTCTGCTGAAGAAACGGCTGATGATGTTGAAGAGATTCTAAACTATTTTAATCTGCAAAGGAAAGATGAGAATACGAACTCTCACATTTTCTTCACAACTGGTTCTATTCCCATGTTTAAAACCACAATTAGCAAATGGCTTGAAATATCGAATCCAATGATTGAACAAATATCGTTTAAATAAAACCCGGAATTCCTTGAAAAAGGAATCTTCGGGTTTTGATTCGTTTGCAGAAAATGTGATACGATAAGTGCGCGAACGTATACGAGGAGGCAATTAATATATATGAGACATGATGGAAGAAATATAAAAGAACTAAGACCAGTAACAATTGAGAAGGATTACTTGGTACACCCAGAAGGTTCTGTGTTGATAACAGTCGGGCAAACAAAAGTAATTTGTACGGCAACAATCGAAGAACGTGTACCACATTTCTTACGCGGGCAAGGTAAAGGATGGATTACAGCAGAGTATTCTATGTTACCTCGAGCAACTGGTTCTCGAACACAACGTGAAGCATCAAAAGGCAAAATTGGTGGACGTACGATGGAAATCCAACGCCTTATTGGACGAGCATTGCGAGCAGTAGTAAATTTAGAAGCTTTGGGCGAACGCACATTGTGGATTGATTGTGATGTCATCCAAGCAGATGGAGGTACACGCACCGCTTCGATTACAGGCGCGTTTGTTGCTATGACTATGGCTATAGCAAAATTGCAAGATGAAAAACAACTGCCGATTTTCCCTGTCACTGATTTCTTAGCTGCTACGAGCGTAGGTATTGATGAGCATCTAGGTGCTATCTTGGATTTAAACTACGTAGAAGATTCATCTGCTAACGTGGATATGAATATTATTCAAACAGGTTCTGGCCAATTTGTTGAATTACAAGGTACTGGTGAAGAAGCTACGTTTACAAGAAAACAATTAAACGAACTCCTTGATCTAGGTGATGAAGGAATTCAACAACTAGTGTCGATTCAAAAAGAAGTGCTCGGCGAAATTGCTGAAAGAATCAGTGGAAATTCAGGTGCATTATCATGAAACAAGTAATTATCGCAACTAAGAATAAAGGCAAAGCAAAAGACTTTGAAGCCATTTTCAATCCATACGGTTTTGAAGTTTTGACACTTCATGATGTGGCGCAAGATATGGACGTTGAAGAAACAGGGACGACGTTTGCAGAAAATGCGATTTTAAAAGCGGAGGCGCTTGCAGAACGCTTACAAACATTTGTCATTGCAGATGATAGCGGTCTTGAAATCGACGCCTTAGACGGCGCGCCAGGGGTCTATTCTGCAAGGTATGCAGGATTGGATAAAAGTGATGAAGCCAATATAGAAAAAGTGTTGACCGAACTTGCACATGTAGATGACAATAAACGTACAGCTCGTTTCTGTTGTGCCATTGCTTTAGCTGGACCAGACATGGAAACTAAAACTGCCTTTGGTACATGCGAAGGTGTCATTGCACATGATCGAAAAGGAATAAATGGCTTTGGCTACGATCCAATTTTCTATGTACCAGCTCTAGGGAAAATGATGGCGGAGTTACAACCTAAAGAAAAAGCGGCTATTTCTCATCGTGGAAACGCGATTAAGAAAATCGAAGAAGAATTACCAAACTTGTTGAGATAAGGTGGCGAGTGGATGCGTATTGTAGTGATGAGTGACACACATGGAGAAACGGATTCAATTGATCAAGTCAGGCATGCAGTAAGTACTGTAGATGCTGTCTTTCATTGCGGAGACAGTGAACTCGACAAACAACATGAATCGCTACAAGATGCTTTCGTCGTCGGTGGCAATTGTGACTGGGATTCATCTTTTCCTGCTGAAGTTTTCACCGAAGTTAACGGAGTAAAAGTTTTAATGACACACGGTCACTTATGGCAAGTGAAATCCACCATGATGCCACTTAGTTACCGAGCCCAAGAAGTCGGAGCCGATATGGTTCTCTTCGGGCATTCTCATTTATTAGGGGCAGAACTAATAGATGGTATTCTTTTCGTCAATCCAGGCAGCTTGGAATTGCCAAGAGGACGCAAAGAAAAAAGCTATGCAATCATTGAAAAGTTATCTGCAAAGTGGGTTGTAACGTTCTTTTCAAATGAGCATAAAGAACTCGAACAAAAAAAGTTTTCGTTTACTGAAAAATAACGTTGACATTAGGTGGTATCATTCCTATAATAAGTATTGTCCTTCATTTCTGAAACGAACTGAATTTCACAAGTCTCAGTAGCTCAGCTGGATAGAGCAACGCCCTTCTAAGGCGTCGGTCGGGGGTTCGAATCCCTCCTGGGACGTAATTAAAAAGGCGATGAATCCTTGGTAAATAAGGGTTTGTAGATGAATGGGGATTAGGTCGGGGCTTCGGTCCAAGCGACTTAATCCCTTTTTTTATCCCTATCATTTTATGTAAAATGTGATACGAAACTATCTTCCAATTCAATTGAATGGAGGATTTTTTGTTATGACAAAGAAAACAGGATTGTTTGACGTGAATATTGATTTAGATAGTATTATGATAATTCACGAGCAAACGGTTACACAGAGGGTTCATTCAAGAACGATTGATGAGGCATCGGTAATCATTATTCAGCAGATGGCTACGAGTGGCTATAGACACCGTACAATCAAAGATTATGAAACCATTATTAGGAGCTTCAAAAAGGTTCAAGATGTTCAGTTTCTGTCGGATATTACGCTTAATACAATCTATGGATGGCTTGAACAAATGTCCGTGTCGAACCAAACAAAACTGACTAGACTTAAGGCATTAAAATCATTTTTAAGCAAGTGTTTCAATAATGGGTGGTATGAGTCAAAGTTTTGGCAAGTGGTAACGGTAAAGGTAGATAAGAAGGTTAAAAAGGGAGCAGATGAGAAGGATATTCAAATCTTATTGTCACTGTTAGATTTAAATACGTTCATAGGCTTACGTGATGCAGTGGCAATACTTACAATGTACAAAACAGGCATTAGAATCAATACCTTAGGACAACTAGAGGAGAAGCATATTGATTTCAATAACATGGTTATTAACATTGATGGTGCTATTCTAAAAAATCATCAGTTATTAAAATTGCCACTCGATAATCAATTACTTAAGTTGCTAAAAATATTAATTCAGCAAAATCAAAAGATACGAAGTCACTATAATGAGCAGAATAAACATGTCTTCATTTCAACAAAAGGAACATCGTTACATACAAAATCAACAAATAACGCAATCTCAAAGCAACTGACAAAGTATAGTAAACGATTCGGCTTAACAAACATCAATGCACATGCGCTTAGAAGGGCTTATGCGAAGAATTTGTTGAACAAGGGGGCAAATATCGCTCTCATTTCCAAAGCGTTGGGACACTCAAATTTGGAGGTTACAACACAGTATTTGGACTTGGATGTAGAAGAGGTAGTAGTGAGTTTGAGAGATTTTTTATAAAAGAAACAGCACGTTATGCATGTAATCAACTTGGTCTTCCGTTAATATCAAGGTTAATGTCATTAATGTCAATGAAGTACCGCATATTAACCGAGTTCGTATGATATTACGAGCAAGCCACTAGCAACAATCGAGTGGGAATAACTTAGTTATTTTAAATCATTAAAGTGTCTTGGAAACCTACCCGTATCAAGGTTTGTTGAGGGTTTGACTTAAGGTGAGACTCTCTTACCTGTACTATTGGTTTTATTAATACTCTCTTTTATTTGTGTTACTTGACAAGTAGAAGGGAGTTTCTTAATGACTAAAATTGTTGAGATAATGGATGATTTTCAATTTGAATCAAAAAATTGAAGGTAGAAAAATAATTGCAAAGAGGTTTGAATTTGGTTCGCTTTTTTTATCTAATGATGAAAATAAGAAGTAAAGTTGAGCGTATCAGCCATAATGGTTGGTACTTTTTTTTATATAATTGCAGCCAATATTAATAAGAACACCTACTTCTTGGTATCAGCTATCAAGTTGATACGTCTTTTTATCTGAACCTATTCCAACAACACCAAGACTAGAACAAGTGCAAGAAGATACTAAAGAAAGCAGAGGAATAGGTAACGGTAATAATTGTAGACATTTCGATGTTAACGTTAAAATAATATGGGATGAAGAAGAGCATGATTGTGGAGATTTCACTAATGACGTTTATGCTTCCGCAGGAAGCAATGGGGTGCACATGGACACTACATTACGCTTCAATAGAGATACTTATTCGTTTATCGCATATTTAACAAAGTTGATTGCGAAGGGGTTTTACCACCAGAACTAGGTGTTGAAGAGAATATTTGGCCAATCCCTTTTAAACTTCAAGAAAGTCTAAATGCAAAAGGAAAGAAGTCAGATTAACTTTAAGCTATGTAGAAAGTAGAGCATATTAAGCATAATGATAAAAACCGCACTAGATATAATTACAGTGTGGTTTTTATTGTTACACTAAAAAACAGTTTGAAATGATGCGCTTAGTATAAAGGAGGAAAAGAAGATATAAACTATTATTAGTAATAAAATATTTAGATAGTAATTCAATCAATATATAATTAAACTAAAGAAGTATTTATCCGAAAATTTCGAAAGGGAGTTTTCAAACTGAATAATTCAGAATCAAATAATTCATTAGAAGTAATAATAACGCATGCATTAAAAGTACCAGGAGTTAAGGTTAATCGTAATGAATTTTTATCTAATGCCTTAGTCGACTATGTAGGTTATGATGATCTTGGTCAGATATTGGAAAAAGGGCCCATTGAAGCGGGAGTCGATATTGATACTTTAAATAAAGTAGCTAAATCATTGATAGAGAAACGTACTCTCCAAAGTACTGGTGTATCGTTTGCTGCTGGATTGCCAGGTGGATTTGCAATGGCAGCTACCATTCCTGCCGATACTCTTCAATTCTACGGTGTTTCTTTGCGTTTAGCCCAAGAATTGGCATATTTATTTGGTTACAAAGATTTGTGGGAAGATGGAAAAGTAGATGGTGAAAGAGTTCGTGGAGAATTAACCCTATTTCTAGGAGTGATGTTTGGTGTCGGCGGTACCGCTTCTGCTTTAAAAGTTTTGTCATCAAAGGTTGCACAACAGGTGTTAAAAAAATTACCTCAAAAAGCACTAATGAAAACAATCTATTACCCAATAATCAAAAAAGTAGCTGCTACGATTGGAATAAAAATAACAAAGAAGACCTTTGCTCAAGGAATTTCAAAAGTGATTCCTCTAGTAGGTGGTATTATATCTGGTGGCTTGACCTATGCGTCAATGAAACCAATGGGAACACGTTTAAGAAATACATTATTTGAATCAGTTAATAACTACTCTAAAGATGACTTCAATAAAGATTTCCAGAAAATGAAAAATGAGATGCCTGATATAATAGACGTTGATTTTACTGATCTTGAAGATGAGATTTTAAAGAACGTGGATGTTGAAGTCAAAAATATGGAATTTAGTGTTGCTGATGAAATACTTAAGTACAAGCAATTGTTAGATATGGGTGTACTTACAAAAGAAGAGTTCGATTTGAAAAAAGATGAATTATTATATAGCAATACATCAAGTATTTAACCATAAGTTGCATTATTTATTCAATATTACTTAAGTTGATTAGCAAAAGATGTTGTTTTATTATCGTAAAGACAGCTTGGATTTATCTCAAGCTGTCTTTTTTAGTATATAAAATCCTCGTAATGTTAGAGTAACATGGCGATTGATATTGGACTCTAAGATTGATTAATTTTAATGCGAAACGACGTATTCTTTTTTCTTTATTGACATTAACGACCAAATTCCGGATGGACTAGATTGGGGAGTGATTAAAGTTGTAGGAATTGCAAGTGGTTATACTGATAATAATTACAGACCAAACGAGGAATTAACAAGAGGTCAATTTTCAGCATTTTTAGCAAGAGTTCTTAATCCAGAGTTTATTAAAAATAAAAAATGGATAGCAGGCAATGTTTAAATATTATTAGTTGAAAATGAGAGTAGCACAATTCCTACTCTTTTTTTTATTTGGACAATAAAACATTGATTTAATGTACTGCTCCCGCTTTCAATGGTCACAGAATGGTTTTATTAATAGCTAAAGTGTTCCTGAAGCCGTCTTAATTGAATAAACCAGTATTTGAACATTTTATAAAACCCACTACAGGACAACTAGAGAATAAATGGGAGGGATGGATTCAGATACAAAACACCCTATCATGGAAGATACTGATATACCTCCCTTGGACACCCAATTTAGGGTAGTTTTACGAGCCGAGTATTATACATTTAATCAATTAGTTGTAAAACGGTTGAAAAAACAAACGGTTACATAAACATCCTTTAAAATTCTCTAGAGCCACAAGGGTTGTAGT
>NZ_JBFUKT010000161.1:0-7627 GCF_056400705.1 Paenisporosarcina sp. P5_A11 | reverse complement strand
CTTCTACAGTGACTTCTGAACACGGAACTGCAGCACGATTCGAGCTAACTGATTATACCGTGGCGGGAAAAACGGGAACAGCTCAGATTCCGAACGAGGTAGGTAAATATCTAGCAGGTTATGAAAATTACTTGTACTCATTCCTTGGAATGGCTCCAGCTGAAGATCCTCAACTAGTTGTTTATGTGGCGGTAACAAAACCAAAATTAGAAGCGACAGAAGTTGGGTCCATGCCAGTATCTGAAATATTCAAATCCGTTACAGAAAATAGCTTGAAATACTTGAACATCAAACCTGAAGAAGTGAAATCTACACCAGCTGTGACTCTTCCAAATGTTAAAGAGAAAGATGTTGCGGTGGCTGAAAGTCAAATGATTGAACAAAAGATGAAACCAGTTGTTATCGGTAATACTGAAAARGGAAAGATTACTGAACAATTTCCTTCAGCAGGTACTGAAATTCTACCAGGTAGTTTAGTAATGTTGAAAACGGATGGACCAATAACCATTCCTGACTTTACAAATTGGTCAAAACGACATGTCTTGGTCTACCAAATGTTATCAGGACTAAATATTGAAGTCGTTGGCAACGGATATGTGGTTAGTCAAAGTGTCTCCAAAGGAACTGTAACGAACGAACAAGCACCAATCGTAATTAAATTAGAAACTCCTGAAGTTACTAATAAAAAAGCCAAAAAAGAAATAGAAAAAGAGGGAGAAGAAAAGCTCCCTCAAGATTAAATGTTGAATAGGTACTCCATTCCAGTCATATCTTGTTAAAAAACAGGGTGTGGTTTTATGAAGGCAGGAGTGCCTCATCAATTGAGAATCAGAGTTCGAACAATGCTTCTTATCTTTTTTTGTTTAAGTGTTGCGTCTGTAGGGAAACTAGTCGTGATGCAGTTTTTTCAATATGAATGGCTTACGCAGAAAGCAGAAGAGAATTGGGATCGCGAAATACCTTTTTCTCAAACGAGGGGTAATATCCGAGATCGAGACGGAGAATTAATTGTAGGAAGCAAACTAGCTCCCACCCTTTATTTTATGCCTGCTCAAAGCAAAGATGTTGAAAGTGCAGCTGCCAAACTTAGCGTTGCTCTAAATACGGATGAAAAAAAACTTCTAGAGCAAATGAGTCAAAAAACATTTTTGATTAAATTGGCACCTGAAGGCAAAAACATCGAGCTTGGTACAGCTCTTGATATCCAATCTTTACAAATCCCAGGATTGTATACAGGTGTTGATTATGTTCGAGATTACCCACATGACGAGTTGTTATCGCGTCTTCTAGGATTTACAGGATATGACCATCAAGGGCTAGCTGGAATTGAATTCCAATATAATGAATATTTAACGTCAACTCAATCTACTTTACGCTTATTTACAGATGCGAAAGGAAGCTCACTTCCTCATGTGAATGATGGTTGGGGCAAAGGAAAAGATGGAGCGACTGTTGAATTAACCATTGATTTAGACGTTCATGAGATTATGGAACGGGCACTTTCCCAGGCTATGAAAAAATATGATGCTGATCAAGCTATGGGAATTGCGATGAATCCTAAAACTGGCGAGATTTTATCTCTAGCATCATTTCCCACTTTCCATCCATTGGAATATGACAAAGTGAGTCCTAGCGTTTATAATCAGAACTTGCCTGTGTCAATGACATTTGAGCCGGGTTCTACATTTAAAATTATTACACTTGCCGCTGCTCTAGAAGAAGGTAAAGTGGATTTGAAAAATGATTCATTTTATGATCCTGGTTATGCAATAGTGGAAGATACAAGATTACGATGTTGGAAAAGAACAGGACATAAACACCAATCATTTTTAGAAGTGGTTGAGAACTCATGTAATCCAGGTTTTATTGAACTAGGTCAACGTGTTGGACGTGAAAAACTGTCTCAATACATACGTGATTTCGGTTTTGGGCAAAAAACAGGATCATCCATTGCGGGAGAGTCCTCAGGAATATTGTTTTCTAAAGAAAGTTATGGACCAGTCGAGCATGCGACTACATCGTTCGGCCAAGGAATTTCCACAACACCCATTCAACAAGTTCAAGCAGTCGCAGCAGCAGTTAATGGCGGAACTTTGTTTCAACCTTATGTCGTGAAACGGATTTATAACGAACAAACGAACGAGGTCATTAAAGAAAATGAACCAACTAAAGTCCGACAAGTTGTATCCGAAGATACTTCCAAAAAAGTTAGGGAAGCATTAGAATCTGTTGTGGCTAAGGGTTCAGGACGTAATGCTTTTCGTGATACAATGAGAATTGGCGGTAAAACAGGGACTGCACAGAAGGCTGTAAATGGCCGTTACGTTGAAGGACAGTACATTGTATCGTTTATTGGTTTTGCACCTGCTAACGACCCTGAAATCGTCGTTTACGTAGCGATAGACAATCCGAAACATGTTTTACAGTTTGGTGGGGTAATTGCTGCACCAATTGTAGGGGAAATTATTGAAGATAGCGCGCCTTTTATTGGATTCAATTACAGCAAAGATCAACTGTCTAAAGAGTATAGATGGGGTGATAGTATAGAGCGGGAAGTTCCAGATTTAGTAGGGCAAGAAAAAAATAAGATTATGATGGTAGATGAACCATTTAAAATTGAATGGCACGGGACAGGAACGAAAATTATATCCCAGCTTCCACAAGCAGAAAGTTTACTGTCTGTTGATGGTACGATTCATTTGTACTTAGGTGAATAATATTAATAACGACAACCATCGTTTATCCGAAGGAGAATACATATGACACTCGCAACAACATTAATGATCGTAGGAATCGGATTTCTACTTACAGTTCTTTTAACACCTATTTTCATTCCGATATTGAAAAGGATGAAATTTGGTCAAAGTATTCGTGAAGAAGGTCCGCAATCACACATGAAAAAGGCAGGAACCCCTACAATGGGTGGCCTTGTGTTTATTGTCTCGATAGTTATCACAACATTAGGCGTGGCTTTCTATTTAGAAATGCTGACTACACAAACGATTGTGTTGGTTTTAGTGTTTGTTGGTTTTGGATTAATCGGGTTTTTAGACGACTTTATAAAAGTTGTTCTTAAAAGAAATTTAGGCTTGACATCATTACAAAAAATAATTGGTCAAATCATTATTGCAGTTGCTTCCTTTTTACTTCTTAATCAAGGACCTTTCGAAACAACTGTAAGTGTCCCATTTACTGATTGGTCAGTTGATCTTGGGATTGCATATGTAGCGTTCTTGATTTTTTGGCTCGTAGGCTTTTCAAATGCTGTGAATTTAACAGATGGCTTAGACGGACTTGTCTCAGGTACAGCATCAATTGCTTTTACAACCTTCGGGGTTCTAGCATTAGTTTATCACCAGCTAGACATCGCGATTTTCGCCTTTGCTGTTACAGGAGCTCTTCTTGGATTCTTAATATTCAATGCAAACCCAGCAAAATTATTTATGGGTGACACTGGTTCCTTGGCACTTGGCGGAGCACTGGCAATGGTGTCTATATTAGTCAAACAGGAGCTATTGCTCGTTATCGTAGGTGTGATTTTTGTAGCAGAGACGTTATCCGTAATTCTTCAAGTAATTAGTTTTAAAACAACAGGAAAACGGATTTTCAAAATGAGTCCTCTTCATCATCATTTTGAATTGTCTGGTTGGTCTGAATGGAAAGTGGTTGTGGTCTTCTGGTCAACAGCTTTCCTTGCAGCCTTTATTGTCGTAATGCTGGAGGTATTGTAATGAAAAAAACCACTGAGTTCAAAGCAAAAAAAGTTCTCGTATTAGGCCTCGCAAAGAGTGGGGTAGCTGCAGCAGAAATTCTTCATAAATTGGGCGCATTCGTTACTGTAAATGATTCAAAGCCCTTTGAAGAAAGCCCAGATGCACAAAATTTATTAAGTAAGGGTATTACCGTTATTTGTGGTCGACACCCAGAAGATTTACTGGACGAAGGTTTTGAATATGTGATTAAAAATCCAGGTATTCCTTATAGTAATCCGATTGTTAGTGATGCGATAAATAGAGGGATTCCCGTTTGGACTGAAATAGAAATAGCCTATTTAATTAGCGAAGCTCCTTTTATTGGAATCACAGGCTCAAATGGTAAAACTACTACAACGACCTTGCTATTCCACATGTTAAATCAAGGTGGTCAAAACCCTTTAATTGCTGGGAATATTGGAACAGTTGCATGTAAAGTTGCCGAAGAAGCACAAGCGGACCAAGTGATTGTTACAGAACTTTCTTCTTTCCAATTAATGGGTGTTGATACTTTTCAACCGAGAATTGCTATCCTCACAAATTTATATGAAGCACATTTAGACTACCATGGTTCTTTTGAAAAATATGGGGATGCCAAATATGGGGTAACCAAGAACCAAACAAATGACGATGTTTTTATTTACAACGCAGATCAACCTGAAGTTGTAAAATACGCTAGTTTGTCCCATGCAAAACTGATCCCATTCTCTACAAAAGGTCGTAAAGAAGATGGTATAAGTGGAGATGCAGAATATATCTATTGGAAAGGTGAACCTTATCTGGAAAGAAAATTAATTGCGTTGCCAGGTGAGCATAATCTAGAAAATATATTATCTGCTGTTGCCACGGCTATCTTAATGGATTGCCCTAAGGAAACAATACAACATGTTTTGACGTCCTTTACAGGAGTTAAACATAGAACACAATTCTTGCGCGAATGGAAGAAACGAAAGTTCTACAATGACTCTAAAGCAACAAACACATTAGCTACAAGAAGTGCTCTTGCTGCATTCGACCAGCCAGTAATTTTACTTGCAGGTGGTTTAGAGCGTGGACATTCATTTGAAGAGTTACGGAAAGATATGAATCACGTAAAAGCAGTGGTTGCATTTGGTCAGACTAGTGATCGTCTTATTGACTTTGCAGCTTCATGTGGAGTGGAAATCATAAAAAAAGTAGAAAACATTCAACAAGCTGTTAAAGTGGCAACAGATCTGTCCGAGCCAGAAGATATTATTTTACTTTCGCCTGCTTGTGCGAGTTGGGATCAATACCCAAACTTTGAGTTGCGTGGCGAAGATTTTATCAAAGCTGTATTTGAAATTAAGTAATATCATTACCAGATGAAGGGATGCCAACACTGCATAAAAAACCGACACATATTTTTCTATTTACAAGTTTACTAATAACCGTGATTGGATATTGTTTTGTTTACTCTGCCGGTTCTTACTGGGGAAAAGTACACTATGAAGATAGTCTTCCATTCTTTTGGAAACAAATTATGTACGGCACTTTAGGGATGTTATGTGCTTGGGTGATTTATAGACTTCCTTTTATTCATCAACAGAAGTTTTGGCTTGGCGCTTATATATCGTCAATATTTTTACTATTTGCAGTTTACATCCCTGGACTTGGGATTGTGAGAAATGGCTCACAAAGTTGGATTCAAATTGCTGGGTTTAGTTTACAACCTGCAGAATTCGTGAAAATATCAGTCATGGGATTTTTAGCATGTATTTTAGCTAAAACAATGAATGATAAAAAAAGGAAGTATTTTGCCCCATTATTAATTTGCTTAGTACCAGCTGGAATCATTCTAGTGCAACCTGACTTTGGTTCTGCTTTTTTATTAATTGTAGGAGCATTTTCACTATTATTTATTGCCGGTTTCCCAATTCGTTTTTTTATGGGCTTAGGTACTTTAGGAGTTTTAGCACTCGTTGGCTTAATCGTATCTGCTCCTTATCGCTTAAAACGGATTTCCGCATTCCTTGATCCATGGGAAGATGCTTTAAATAGTGGCTTCCAAGGCATTCAATCTCTGCTAGCCATTGGACCGTCAGGGTTGTTTGGACATGGGTTTGGTCAAAGTAGACAAAAGTTTTTGTATCTTCCTGAACCTCAAAATGATTTTATCTTCTCAATAATTGTTGAAGAAATGGGTTTCTTTGGAGCGGTAATTCTAATTAGCTTATTCCTTATTTTCTTATTTACAGGATACCGTTTAGCTATTTCCTCTTCAACAAAAGTGGGTTTTTATGCAATAGCAGGACTCCAGTCCATGATTGGATTCCAAATTTTTTTAAATATCGGTGTAGTCATCGGGTTATTTCCGGTAACTGGTGTAACTTTACCATTTATAAGTTACGGTGGTTCATCGCTGTTATCAACTTGGCTTATCGTAGGTCTGATTCTTCGTTTTTCAAAAGATTAATAGAGTAGGAAAGGAGTGAATAACGTGGATAAAATTATCGACATTGAAGACAGAATTCCAACGCTGAGAGAGCGACGGAAAAAGAGAACAAATCGCAAGTTCACGTTATTGCTCGTTATTTTCCTTGTCACTTTATTTGGTCTCCTCTACTTTCAATCTCCGTATAGTCAGGTGAAAAAAATAGTCGTTAAAGGGGCTAACTTAACGAATAGTGACCAGTATATTGAACAAAGTGGTTTACAAAAAGGACAATCAATGTGGGAAATTAGGACAAGCACTGCCGAAGAACTATTGCTGAAAAACGATTTGATTCAAGATGTTACAGTTAAACGAAATGGCTTAACTTCTGTGGGAATTGAAGTTACAGAATGGAAAAAAGCAGCGTATCTCCAATCCGAAACAGGGTATGCCATCGTCCTTGAGAATGGGAAAGTATTTCGATCTGATAAGGTATTAACTCCCGTAGATGCCCCGTTACTTAGCGGTTTTGATGACCCAAAAATCAGAAGTCGTATGGTAAATGAACTTTCTAAATTAAATGGACAAGTACTATCCATGATTTCGCAAATTGAATCTGTACCTTCAAAAGCAGATCCGTATCGAATCAGACTTTTTATGAATGATGGATATGAAGTAAGAGCAGTAATCCAGTCGTTTGCTGAAAAAATGAATTATTATCCGTCAATTATTGCTCAAATTGGTGATACCGACAAAGGTGTAATTGATATAGAAGTGGGTTCGTTTTTTCAAACGTATCTAGATATGTATAACCCGCAACCAAAGGAGGGGGAAGATGAAGAAATTCCAGAATAGACCAACTCGTTCGTCTGTGAATAAACGCATCATTTTTTCTCTCGTATGTTTGGTGTTGGGATTTATCTTTGCCTATTCATATAGTTTATCGAGCAGTAAAAAGCTAAGTGGACAAGCTGCCAGTAGTAAATATTTTGAGCAAGAGGAACAATATCGTGAAGACCTCATCCACCAAAAAGAACGCAATAAAGAATTGACCACTGAGTTAGAAGCAAGACAACAGCAAGTAAGGGAAATTGAAAAGTCCCTCTCAGGTAGTGAAGAACAGTATGAGAATTTAATTCAGGAAGCTGAAGATTTGAGACTTCTACTAGGGCTCCTTCCTGCAACTGGTAAAGGTGTGAAGATACAACTCGAAGATGCAGAGTATAACCCATCTTCAGTTAATCCAAATGATTACATAGTTCATGAAAGTCATGTGTTCCAAGTGCTGAATGAATTGAAAATATCTGGTTCTGAAGCCATTACGATAAATGGCCAACGACTACATGCCAATTCCTATATAAAATGTAATGGTCCCGTCATTACAATTGATGGAGAGCAATTTCCTGCACCTTTTATTATCGAAGCAATTGGCGATCCATCAGTTTTAGTGCCATCACTTCAACTTGCAGGTGGAGTACTAGAT
>NZ_JBFUKT010000160.1:0-7682 GCF_056400705.1 Paenisporosarcina sp. P5_A11 | reverse complement strand
CGTCTATTTCCACTCAACTCTTTCCTACTTGAATGATCTGCATGATGAGAATTTTTTACAATCATATAGACAAAGCAGACTGGTCATTTGTACCGGTCAAGGTGCTTACGAGGAGGAAATGATTGAAGAGACCCATCAACTAAAAATCTTGTTAGAAAAAAAATCAATTCCAGCACGCATCGATTTTTGGGGACATGATTCCCATCATGACTGGGATTGGTGGAGGAAACAATTTCGCTACTATATAAGTGAGTGGATGTGAATAGATAAATAGTGAAGGTCTCACAAGCTTTAGCGCTTGTAAGACCTTTTTGTTGCCTTGTCAACCAAATAGAAGCTCATTGCTCCATTGTTGTTCACATATAGATTACCTGTGAATGGCTTGTTGAGCTTTATGTTTATCTTTCTCTTTTACATAGATATCATATTGAGTTAAATCATTATTTATTTATTTGTTTTCGACCACTCATGTTGTGTTTCCAACCACTCATGCTTACTTTCCACCCATTCAAAAGGTGTTTTCAACCACTCATAGTTACTTTCCGCCCATTTGGCTATTTTTCGCTCGAAATTTCATCGTATTATTTGTTTTCGCTCATTCAACATGGGTTTCCGACCACTCATGTTGTGTTTCCAACCACTCATGCTTACTTTCCACCCATTCAAAAGGTGTTTTCAACCACTCATAGTCACTTTCCACCCATTCGTCTATTTCAGTCTCGAAGTTCATCACATTTATTCTCTTGATTGAGCATATTTCTTTCCATTTGGTATGATGAGAAAGAGTCTATACTAATCGTTCTAATTAGGAGGAGATTTTAATATGAAAGCACTTGTATATAACACGTTTGGTGGACCGGAAGTATTGGAATATCGTGAAATCGCTGATCCTGTTATTGGTCCGAATGAAGTTTTAATTCGAATGAAAGCAATCGGTTTGAACTTTGCCGATGTTTATAGAAGAAAAGGAAATTATCATCTTGCTGGTCAACCTCCATATATTTTGGGCTATGAAGGTGCAGGAATCGTGGAGCAGGTTGGAGCAGACGTAAATGGTATACATGTTGGTGACCGCCTTGCCTTTGCGGATGTCCCTTTTGCGAATTCTGAGTTAGTAGCCCTTCCCGTGGATAAAGCCATTCCACTACCAGATAGCATTTCATATGAAGATGCTTCATCTGTTTTGTTGCAAGGGTTGACAGCACATTATTTAACGCAGGACAGCTATGCGGTGAAAAACAATGATGTGATTCTTGTTCATGCGGCTGCTGGCGGTGTTGGACAGCTTCTCATTCAGATTGCCAAGTTACTTGGAGGTAATGTCATTGGCTTAACATCTTCTAAGGATAAGGCTATGGCAGCACAAGAAGCTGGCGCGGATCACGTTTTCCTTTATTCGGATGACTGGAAGTTAGCAGTACTTGAAGAGACAAACGGGAAAGGTGTCGATGTTGTCTATGAATCAGTAGGATCTACGTTGATGGATAGTTTTGCTGTAACGCGCATCGGAGGTACAGTTGTGTTTTACGGAATGGCTGGAGGAGACCCGGTTGCAATTGACCCTCGTATGTTGATGGATACATCTAAAACTCTGACTGGCGGAGATCTTTGGAATGTCCTCACTTCCCTTGAACAACGTGTGACCCGCTCTAACGAATTGTTTCAATGGATGGAAGAAGGAAGAGTATGCGTATCTAAACCGACTACCTTTGCACTGCATGATGGACAAGAAGCACATCGTTACCTAGAAAGCCGGAAGAGTACCGGGAAAATATTATTGATTCCTTCGAATAGAGAAACGCTATGATTGCATTTCAAAAAGACGGGCTAACCGTATTTCAAAGCGCTTTATGGAAAACTACAAGTTCAGTGATTGAAACGAAAGATTTGATATTAGTTGTCGATCCTACTTGGTTACCCCTTGAAGTTCAGGAAATTCAACAACATGTGGCACACATACGCAACGAGAAAGACGTGTATTTGTTATTTACGCATGGCGATTTCGATCATATCATCGGATATCACGCATTCCCAGATGCAAAAGTAATCGGTAGCAAAGGCATGCAAGAGCATCCTAGAAAACAATACAAACTTGATTTGATTCAGTCTTTTGACAATGAATATTATGTGGAAAGACCTTATGCAATTGAGTTTCCAACTATTGATATTGTTATAGAGAAGGATGGACAGCAATTAGTATTAGGCGATACAACGATTACCTTTTATTTATCCCCAGGCCATACACATGATGGATTGTTTACCATCATTGAACCTTTAGGTATTTGGATTACTGGTGATTATTTATCAGACTTTGAACTTCCCTACTTATTTGACAGTGCGAAGGCATATCTAGAAACCCTACAAAAATCGTTTATGATATTGGATAAATATCATATAGAAGTTCTCGTACCTGGACATGGACAAGCAACTGAGAGTAAGGAAGAAATGGAACGAAGAATTGAACTAGCAAAAGATTATCTTGAACGGTTAATTGATGCAGTGACGAACGAAGATGCAGAAGCAATGCTTGGATTAGAAAAAGAAATGACGTTTCCCTCGAACTTCACGAAAGGATGTCATGAGGAAAATATTACTATTATTAAGAAAGAATACAGTTAAGTTACAACTGTTAGAAATACCATAATACCTGTTATTATATTAACCAAATGGGATGGTGAAATAATGAATGTTTCAGTTTTAGGTTGTGGGCGTTGGGGAACTTTTATTGCTTGGTATGTCAATAAAGTTGGGCATAATGTAACATTATGGGGCAGAGAAAACTCTAGAAATTACATTGGATTGAAAGAAACCAGAAAAAATGATTACCTTACATTACCCGAAGATATTGAATTAAGTACTTCATTAGAAAACGCGGTTTCATCTGCAGACATTATAATCATTTCAATTAGTGCTCAAGAATTACGTTCATTTGCAAATCAATTGAGTTCATTAAATGATTTAGAGGGTAAAACATTCATTTTATGCATGAAAGGTTTAGAAGGTACTAGTGGAAAAAGACTGTCGCAAGTATTTGGTGAAGAGGTCGGGAAAAATATAAATCTTGCTGTATGGGTCGGACCAGGACATGTACAAGATTTTGTGAATAATATACCTAATTGTATGGTTATAGGCTCTGAAAATATTGAAATAACTAAAAAGATTGTTCAAGAGTTTAATAGTGATTTAATTAGGTTTTACTATGGACAAGACCTAATTGGAAATGAAATTGGAGCTGCTACAAAAAATGTTATGGGTATAGCTGCAGGAATGTTAGACGGATTAAATTATAGCAGTTTGAAAGGTTCACTTATGGCAAGGGGGACAAGAGAAATTTCTCGTCTCGTTAGAGCCATGGGTGGAAATGATTTAACGATATACGGGTTAAGTCACCTGGGAGATTACGAAGCAACATTGTTCTCACCGCATAGTCATAATAGAAAATTTGGACAAGCATTTGTTGAGGGAGAAGGATTTGGGAAGCTTGCAGAAGGCGTTTCAACAGTTAAGGCATTAAGAGAACTATCCTTACAGTATGATGTTGACCTTCCACTTTGTAATGCTATATATGRGGTACTGTTTGAGAATAAAAATGCTAAAGAAACATTAGAAGATTTATTTTTAAGACCTGTAAAATTCGAGTTTTAATTAGTGAGTGTTTTTTTACATATAGTAAACACTCATAACATTTCTATATATTAAATACGAAAAATGGACTCAATTTAATGAGTCCATTTTTTATGTTTGAAAATTATATTATCAAATAATGTTCTCTCGTGTCTGTTCTTCATCCGTATTCTTCGTTAGGAACCAACCAGCTGCGGCAATTCCAAGTAATACTGCGTAGAAGATGAGCTTCCACTCAGTGGAATGTGCGAATTCATATGAGATCACGCCAACGTCAGGGTGACCCAAAGTTAAGACAGCAAGCTTCACACCTACCCAACCAACAATGGCAAACGCGGCAATTTCAAGACCAGGCTTCGCATGTAGCAATTTCACAAAGTAGTTTGCTGCGAAACGCATGATAATCAAACCAATCAACCCTCCCGCAAAAATAACGAGGAACTTCCCGCCATCCATGCCGCCGATTGAAGGGAGATTGGTGTTCGGCAATGTCATCGCCAACGCTACAGCAGCTAATATTGAGTCAACTGCAAAAGCGATATCCGCTAATTCCACTTTGAAAACTGTTCCCCAGAAACCTGATTTCTTCTTTTCTTTTTCTTCTGTTTTCTGAATCTTTTTATTGAAGTAAAGCTTTCTAACGATATGATTGATCGCAATGAATAACAAATATAAAGCTCCTATTGCTTGTACCTGCCAAACATCGACAAGGAAAGAAATAATGAATAATGAACCAAAGCGGAAAACGAAAGCTCCTGCTAGTCCGTAGAACAATGCCCTTCTTCTCTCTTCCTCAGGAAGATGCTTTACCATAATTGCTAATACAAGTGCATTATCCGCTGCCAATAATCCTTCGAGACCAATTAATAATAGTAAAACCCAACCGTATTCTAATAATATCGATGCATCCAAATCATTTTCATCCCTTCAAATTTAAGTTATTTGTAATTCACTCTGTTATTTTAAGACTCCTTTTGGAGAAGGGTTATGTTTGTAGAATCGTTATGACATCATGATCTAAGCTTTCTACACCTTCATTGAAAGCAAGACGGGACTTGAAGCGATACGATACTAGATTGTCTACATGTAGCGAATGTGGAATTCTAAATGTAAAAGGGATGTGATTTTCGGCATTCGATTCTATGTACTTTGTGGTGTAAATTGTAATAGCATCGACTACTCTTCCTTCTGCTTTTGGTTTTTCATTATCAGACATCACAAGATCACATTCGATCCGCTTCAATTGCTGTCCAATAAGACCCCCCTTGACCACAAATACCCCTTTTACTTGTTCCCCTAACTCGTACGTATCCTTTTCAAGTATTAAATCGATTCTTGCAGAACCTACTCCTAATAACGCCATGTATTTCCTCAGTATCATATATATCCTCCTGTTTTAATTTTTAGCTGAGATGCTCCAATTCACTGGTACGATTCCGGTCTGTAAATAGAAAAAAACCTTTACCAGAAACGGCAAAGGTTTTGAAAAAACAAAAGACCTCTACCAATTGGTAAAGGTCTTGCTAACAACGAAGTCGTTGCCAACAAAGCCGGGAGAATGGAAACTCCGTAATGACGACCTTGCTGTAAAAGCTACTCCCCTTTAGGAGTTACGATTCAACTAATTACTACTAATATATTATAATCTCCACCATTTGTCAAATACTACAACGTTTCAACTTAAGACCATTTATTTTCATCTGAAATCCATTTACTTTCTTTTAAAATCATAAGTATGAAAAAAGAAGTAGGACGGTAATTTAAGCTCGGATTCACCCGCACAATAGAAATTTATAGGTTTCAAAATTATTCTTTGACTGATAAAACCACATCAGCATAGAGGAAGAGCTGCATAAACAACCCAAGAATTTTCACCTATGTTTCCCTAGATGAGTATCTTATGTTGATGCACAATAATTAAACGGAGGGAACAACATGGGATACTTTGTTACAGTGGAACCTGGTGTAAGAATATATGTAGAGGATGTAAACCCGGAGGGAAATAAAACAATTCTATTTATACATGGTTGGCCATTAAACCATAAGCAGTATGAATATCAGTTTAATGTTCTTCCAGCAATGGGATATCGATGTATAGGCATTGACTGGAGGGGTTTCGGTAATTCGGATAAACCATACACTGGCTACAATTTTGACAGATTGGCAGATGATATCCATGCAGTAGTAGAGGCGTTGCAGTTAAAAGACTTCACACTTGCTGGACACTCCACAGGAGGCGCGATCTCGATTCGATACATGGCTCGACACCAAGGTTATGGAGTATCCAAACTTGTCCTTATAGACGCGCAATCTCCGTATAGTGTTCAAGAAGAAGTTGCAAATATGTTCATTTCAGGATCACTTAATGATCGACCTAAAATGTTGCAGGGATTAAATGATCTCTTCTTCTTCCAGTATCTTACCACTCCATTATCGGACTGGTTTTTTCAGCTAGGATTACAGGCAGCTGGTTGGTCGACTGTAGCAGTCATGAAGACACTAAGAGATGAGAACGTGTACTATGATCTTGACAAAATACTAGTACCTACACTGATTATTCACGGAATACATGATAAAATTGTGCCGTTTGATAAAGCTCAGGAAACAAATACGCTAATAAAAAATTCACTGCTTGTTCCATTTCAATACAGCGGTCATGGTCCTTTTTGGGAAGAACGTGAGAAGTTTAACCAGCTATTGATGCAATTTATTGGCTAATAGTTCACTTCAGCTTTCGTTTAACCGCTCTTATCATGTGCGGTTTTTCTTTTGGTCAAAAATCAACAGTAAACGATAACAGAGCCTTGGATGTTAGAAACTTACTGATTGAACAAGAATTAAAAATAAAACTACCGTTCACAATTTTATCTGTTCCCGATTCAAGTAATCCAAAGCATCCTGTATTACTGATTTATCAATTACTGCAATGCTTAATCCGGATACATTGTAATGCTTCATCCGCTCGGGGATGTTTATATTTTTAAAGTTCATATATAAGATCTCCCATTTGTTAGCTTGATTACAACACCATTTTGAATTTACGTTCTTATCTTAATGAATTGTGTTAAACTAATCTGCCTTGTTAGTTGAATAAGAAAAAAGAGTTGTCTAAGTAGCTCAATGATCTTCAACTAAAGTACCCGTGAGTTTAGGAAATTTATTGTAGAGTTGAACAAAACTGTTGATTAAGAAATCTTTTCTTCTCGTTCTTTTATATTCATATAGAGAAGAACACTGACACAGAAAATTGCACCAATTGTACTGGTAATAGCACTCAACAACCGAGTTTCATCAAAACCAAAAAGCAAATGTCCTAAAGTATATAAAGCTGACAGAACAATAAACCATCGAAGTAATATTTTTTTCATTTGCTAGTAACTCCTTATTTCAAACAAATAATGCCGTACTTATGTAAGTTTACCTCGGTCTGTATTCATAAGGTATGTTGATTTAATTGGAAACGCCCTCTTAATAGAGATAACCTAGAAAATCTAAGTCACCTTCAGTCCATTCATTCATACCAATTTTCTTAATCATCAATTCACTTTTTTCTTCATAGCCTATGCCCAGTATAGTTTGATTTCTATCCTCGATCTTCAACCATTTACATTTGTTTTTAACAGATTTGTAGCCGTTCTTTAAATACAATGTCTTATTGTCGGAAAATAAAAGTAAAAAATCAATATCCTTCTTTACACAGTATTTATCAATTTCTGATAGTAAAAGTGAAGCTATTCCTTTTGTACGGGATTCTCGTGATACACATAAGTCAATTATTCCAAGCACTTTTATAAGTTTTCCACTAAGATTCATAACCCGGTAATCTAACCCAACCTGTGCAAGAAGGTGTTTCTCCTCGTTAAAAGCTAAGAATCTAAAATGAGGCACTTGTTTAAAATAAATCCTATTATTTGGATAAATATCCTGAAAACTCACAGTTAATAACTCTTGAATATTTTCGGTCAGTTCATTATCAATTTCGCACTCTAAAACCTTTTTTATCTTCAAATTCTTTATCATAAATAAAAAATCCTTTCTTTAAATATCCTTCTTTTAGT